>CAZGTR010000058.1:0-7343 GCA_964528715.1 uncultured Oscillospiraceae bacterium
CCATTTTGCGAGGTTACACCGCATTTTCTAAAATACTTCCTTATTCACCCGGAGCTTTCCCGGTGCTGTTTTTTAAGTTTGAATTAGAAGTGCTTCTTGTTGGAGACAACAGCCACGACGCCGGTTGCAGCCAGCAGCATAGCAGCGGAGATCGCAACCAGAGCGGTAGCGTCGCCGGTCTTGGAGTTTTCCTTGTTGTCCTCGACGGGCTTCTGATTGGGAGCATTGCTCACAGTCGTCTGCTTATACAGAGTAAATTGATGGTAATAGGCCTCGCCGTACTGATTCGGCTCCGCGCTGGGATTTGCATAAGCACGGAACTTGCCCTCATATTTGACAGCAGAGGCCAGGTAACGGGTCTTGCCTTCCTCGGTATTGCCATCATCAAAGGTAAAGGTTCCGGACTCCTCATCGTAGTTCCAATGCCAAGCGCCCTCGCTGTTGACAAGCTTGGTCTTGCCAGTCTGGTTGATCACGTTATTGCCGTCGGCGTCAGTGATCGTAACGGTGTTGCCGTCCACAGTCAGAATCAGAACAGCGTCCTTGGTATCGGTGATTTCATTGCCGGAAGCAACGGGCTTAGCAGACAAAAGCCAGTTGCTATCCAGGATCGTGGGTGCATAACCGTTGCCTGCAACCAGAACATAGGTGCCGCTGACCAGCTTGCCGTCAGTGACTTTGATATATGCAGTGGATACATTGCTGTCATCCTTGGGCTGTTCCGGCAGCTTTGCAATGGTCTCCTGCTGGGTATGACCGCACTCGCACTTGCGCTCCTTCAAGCCCTCGGCAGTCTCCGTTGCCTCGTTGACCACGACCCATTCACCATAGACGTGTGCAGCCTCGTCAGCCTTTTCGCCGCACTCGCACGCATGCCAGTGATTGTTCTCGTCATACTTCCATGCAGTACCATAATCGTGCTCATGCACATTTTCCTCCAGCTTGTACAGCTGGATAGCCTGCTGGCCGCTCTTATAGAAGCGGAAGCGAGAGCCATTGGTGGTGGCATTGTTGTAACGCAGGGTGGTATTGTTGGAAACAATGTCCACACACGCTTCCGTTGCATTATAAGCAATGCTCAGTTCGACAGCATCGGAACCGGTCTTGAGCGCATTACTTCCGCTCTTGCCGTAGATGTAGCTACTACCAGCCTTGATGGCATAGCCATCGCCAGCCTTCTCGATGGTGACTGCATACTTCTTGTCAATGCTGATCTTGCCATCTGCGATGGAAACACTGACAGAATTGCCCTCCGCATCCAGCTTGCTCAAAGAAGCATCAAATGCCAGATTATTGCCATCTTCTTCGTAAACGATCAAGTAAGTTCCGGACCAGTCTTCCTGCTCAGCGGTGATCTTCACGAATGTTGCTTCCTCTGCTGCGAAAGCAAACGGTGCAACACTGAGCACCATTGCCAGGATCAGCAGAACGCTTAGGATCTTGCGTGTGGTTTTCATTCCTTCTTTTCCTCCTTGTTTGTAGCCCATTCCGGGAACATTGATTTGGACATGGGTCATCCTCCCCAAAGGGGCGTCCCGACCCTTCTTCGACTTCTAAAGTATAGCATTTTCCGCTATCCCTTGCAACCGCATTTTCTCCAGAACTTAAAAAGTAGCAGTCTGCACAATTCATGTATTCCTTTTTTGTGAACTATTTCAGTCCATTAGAAGAGGGCGTGCTGGATCCAGCACGCCCTCGATCAAATTAGAAGTGCTTCTTGTTGGAGACAACAGCCACGACGCCGGTTGCAGCCAGCAGCATAGCAGCGGAGATCGCAACCAGAGCGGTAGCGTCGCCGGTCTTGGAGTTTTCCTTGTTGTCCTCGGGCTTCTCCGCAGGAGTACTGGGAGCGGGGTTGGGGTTGGTGTAAGCGATATCAGCACTATACTGGCCGTTATCGCCCTTAGTGGTCAGAGAGACCCAAACTTCCTTGCCAGCCTCGACGGTCAGGTTGACGGTCTGCTCGGAGCCATTGTTGATGATCACACGGTCGATATCAGCAGGGATCTCGATCTCGTACCAGCCGTCCTTCAGCTCCATAGCGTTGCCGGGCCAGCCGCTGCCTTCGAAAGCATTGCTGCCATCAGCATTTCTCCAAGCCCAAATGTTAGCATTGGTCCAGCCCTCGGGAACCTGTGCATGAACGGTAATCTTGTTAGCAACAGGAGTCTCAGGCTCAGCAGTCTTCAGAACGTACAGTTCCATAGCGAAAACAGCTTCACTAGCTTCGCTGTAATAGTAAACAGAGAACTTGTTGGACTTGTAGGTGGACCACTGAATAACCTTTGCATCACCGCTGTTGCCCTTTGCAGTGGTGTTCTCCAGGTAAACAGAGTTAGCAGTGGTTGCAGGCTTCACTGCCCAAACATCATGGGGAGTAGCAGCATTGGTGTTCAAGTTGGTGTAAGTACCGTCAACAGCAACAGCCTTGCCCTCAGCGTTCTTCAGTTTAATGCCGCCCTCAACAACTTCAACAGTCCAAACCAGAGCTTCGTCAGGATTGACCAGCTTGCCATCAGCAGGGGAAACCTCAACGCCCTTGCAGTAATAGGTACCCTCAATCTCAGTAGAGATAGCCAGGCCAACACTGCGGTTGTAGATAACGACCTTGTCGCCATCCTTCAGCTCGGTTTTCAGCTCATATGTGTCGTTCTCAGCTGCAAAGCCGACGGTAGCAAAAACGCCGACGCACAGCACGAGTGCCAGGATGATTGCGAGTGTTCTTTTCATGTAATTTTTCCTCCTTGTTTTTACCCCCTTGGGGTTAGAAAGATAATGATTAGGGCGCAATCCCAGCGGGACACAACGCCCACAACTCACGCAGATAGTATACCATCCACCACGGACAGTTTCAACCCAAATTTTAACACTTTGTAATTTTTAGCACCTTGCACAATTTGTGTAGTCCATTCTTGGTGATTATCCCCCTTCGCCATGTGCAACGTGGAGAGCGAGTGCTCGTCCCTCTGCGATATGGTATGCGCAAAAAGTCGCCACCCGGAACTTAGGTGGCGACTTCGATTTACTTATGCAGTCCCTGTTCCCGCAGGATGCGCAGGGCAGGCTCCGGATCGTTGCCGGTGACCATGGTCACGCCGGCACGGATGGCCTGGTAGACCTTTTCATCGCTATCAGTGCAGTAACCCCAGGGCTCCACGCCCAGATCGTACATTTTCTGGCAGAATTCCGGGGTCATGTCCTTGATCTCCACACCGGCACCATACATGATATCGTAGGTCTCGCCGTCGAAATTGTGCATATAGCTCTCCGGGAAGCCCTGGACCAGAATGCCATAGGTCTTATGGGCATAGCGGATGATGGCAGCGTCGAAGCTGGCGATCAGCGCCCTGTGGAACAGGTTATACTTCTTCAGCAAGGCCACGGTCTTATCCACACACTCATGGGTCATCTGCTTGATCTCCACGTTCAGCAGCAGCTTGTCGTCCTCTGCCACCCAGGCAAAGAACTCCTCCAGCGTAGGGATCCGGCAATCCTTGAACACACCGTTGAACCGCACGCCTGCATCCAGCTTTTGCAATTCCTCCAGGGTATAGTCACTGACAAAGCCGGTGCCATTTGTGGTGCGCTCCAGACGGGCATCGTGAATGACCACCGGCACGCCGTCTTTCGACAGGCGCACGTCCATCTCGATCATGTCCACGCCGATCTCCTTCGCCTTACGGAAGGACAGCATGGTATTCTCCGGATACTTGGCCCGAATGCCCCGGTGACCCAGGACGATGATGTTTTCTTTACTCTGACCAAATGCTGCAACAGGTTTCATTTTTTGCATCTCCTAATTTTTCTTTCGCCGGGGCGCCCCGGTGGAGGTATTGGTACAACCATACCACAATTAGGAGAAAATGTAAACACCCTTTTGCCCCAAATCGCAAAAACCGACGGTTTTTGCCGTCGGTGTGTGTTATGATTCCTTTGGGTTCGGCAGAAACTGTGCGATGGCCTCCAGCGGACAATCCAGCACCGTGCAGAGCTTATCCAATGTTTTCGTCTCCACATTTTCGTTTGCACGCAGACGGCGGATGGTCTTGCTGTCAAAACCGCATTTTTCCCGGAGTGTATAGGTCGTTATTCCTTTTTCTGCCATGACCTGCCAAAGCCCATCAAATACGATCATTGCCATACCCCCTTGCTTTTTTATATTATGGGGGTTATAATCTTTAATTATAAGGGGATATAATCCCCATACTCAAAAAAGGAGCCTGGCTTATGATAACAGATGTGACAGGGATCCCCCTGTGCCCCGGCAACGGTGGCAAGGATTGCCTGGGAAACGGCACGCACTTGAACGACCAGGGAATGACCATCGAATGCTGCTGCGATGAATGCGACTATCTTCTTTGCTGCGCCGGGATCATCCAATGTGACGGCTGCCAGGATGAAAGTTGCCCAAATTCCAGGAAATAACAGTTGCATTTTTGTGCGTTTCTGCTATACTGAAATGGGATATGGGTACATCCTGCCCCAGAAAAAAGGAAAGAGGGATCACTATGAATAAGAAAATTCGCTGGATCACCGAAACCGCCGTCATGCTGGCCTTGCTCGTCTGCCTGCAAGCCCTGACCAAGCCCGCCGGGCAGCTGGTCACCGGCTCTTTTGTCAATGCAGTGCTGGCTGTGTCCGTCCTCATCGGCGGACTGGGTTGCGGCGTGACCATTGCCCTGTGCTCCCCGGTGCTGGCCTACTTATTGGGCATTGCGCCCCAGATCCTCACCGTTCCCGCCATCATGGTGGGCAACACCGTGTTTGTCATTGCGCTGCACTTCCTCGCAGGTCGTGACAGCAAGCAGCTCCTCCGTCAAATCGCCGCCTGGGCCGTTGCTGCCGTGGCAAAATTTGCCGTACTATATCTGCTGGTGGCGCAGGTCATCTGCGGACTGCTGTCCGAAAGTCTGATGGCTTCCGGTGCGCTGAAAGCCCCCATGCTGAAAGCCCTCCCCGTCACTTTTGGTGTTCCCCAGCTGTTCACCGCTCTGATCGGCGGCGGCGTGGCACTTCTGATCATGCCCATTCTGCGCAAGGCGCTGAAACGGTAACCAAACAAAAATGCGTCCCCATTTCCGAAACCCGGAAATGGGGACGCTTCTTTATGCCTTATTCGTGGTGATTGTGGAGCAGTTCATGGGCTTTGCCCTTGAAATGGCCGTTGTAGAACACATCCATCAGGGGATTTTCGTTGGATTTTTTGATGACCATGTCGCCATCAGCCGCATACAGGCCCCGGGTGCGGGTCTCGGCCCGCTGGACCTTGGTGCCGTCCACCGGCTGACCGCCGCCCATGACGCATCCGCCGGGACAGGCCATGACTTCAATGAAATGGTACTGCTTTTCCCCGGATCTGACCGATTCCAGCACCTTTCGGGCGTTGGCAAGGCCAGAAGCCACGCAAATGCTCACTTCCATGCCGTTATAGGGGATGGTAAATTCCTTGATACCCTGACTGCCACGGACGCCGCACTCAGCGATCTTATTCAGCGTCGCCGCATCGTGTCCATCCACCAACCGGCGCAGGACGGCTTCCGTCACACCGCCGGTAGCACCGAAGATCACACCGCCACCGGAGCCGATGCCAAAGGGCATATCGCAGGCTTCCGAGGGCATGGTCTCGAAATTCACGCCGTGGGCGTCGATCATGCGGATCAGCTCATGGGTGGTCAGCACCACATCCGTATCTTTCTCACCGTAGGTGTAGGAATCCTTCCGCTCTGCCTCCATCTTCTTGGCGGTGCAGGGCATGATGGACACCACAAAGGTCTTTTTGCCCCCGGAATGGGCCTCATCCCGGTAGTAATCCTTCAAAATGGCGGAGAACATCTGCTGGGGACTGCGGCAGGTGGAGATATTTTCCTTGAATTCCGGGTACTCATTCTCCACGAACTTGACCCACGCCGGGCAGCAGGAAGTGAGCAGGGGTAGCTTCTCCCCTTTTCCCACCCGCTCCAAAAATTCGGCAGACTCCTCCATAATGGTCAGATCGGCGGTGTAGGTTGTATCGAACACCTCATCGAAGCCCATCCGGTGCAAGGCCGCCACGATCTTGCCCATGGAGTTTTCCCCCTTGGGCAGACCGAAGGCATCGCCCACCGCCACCCGGACAGCCGGGGCGATCTGGGCCACAACACGGGTATTGGGATCGCCCAATGCCTGCCAGACTTCGGTCATATTGTGATGAATGGTCAGCGCACCGGTGGGACAGACCACCCGGCATTGGCCACAGGAGACACAGTTTGTCGCCGCCAGTTGCCGGTCAAAGGCCGGGACCACGGTGGCATCCGTGCCACGATGGGCAAAGCCCAGCACGCCCACGCCCTGGATCTCATTGCAGACCCGGACACAATTGCCGCAGAGGATACACTTGTTGGGATCCCGGACAATGGCCGGAGAGGAGAAGTCCACAGGCACCGTCTCCCGGTGGTTTTCAAACCGGACCGTATTGATACCATGCTGATAGGCCAGCTTCTGAAGGGCGCATTTTCCGTGCTTGTCGCAGGTGGTGCAGTCCCGGCAATGGGCCGCCAGCAGCAGTTCGATGATCAGCTTGCGGTGCTTGCGCAATCTCTCCGTGTGGGTGTAGATCACCATGCCATCCCTGGGTTCTTCCGAGCAGGAGGCAAAGCACCGGCCCCGGTCATCTTCCACGGTACACAGACGACAGGCACCAAAAACCGACAATTCCGGCTGATAGCACAAGGTCGGGACCTCGATACCGGCCTTGCGGATGATGGTCAGCAGATTTTTTTCGTTGGTAAATTCTACCTTTTTCCCGTTGATCGTAATCGTACCCATAGTATCCCCTCCTTATGCGTCGATGTAGATGGCATCGAAGGCGCAGTTTTCCTTACAGGCGCTGCACTTGATGCACTTATCGGGATCGATGGTATAGGGCTTCTTCACCACGCCGGAAATGGCGTTGACCGGGCAGTTCCGGGCGCACTTGGAGCAGCCCTTACAGAACGCAGGATTGATCACATACCGGCGCAGAGCCGTGCAGGTCTTGGCCCGGCACTTCTTGTCCACGATGTGTTCGATGTATTCATCCCGGAAGGTAGCCAGCGTGGACAGCACCGGCAGCGGCGCAGATTTTCCAAGGCCACAAAGGGCCATGGTCTGGATCATTTTCGCCAGTTCTTCCAGGGTATCCAGATCTTCCAGCTTGCCCTGACCGTTTACGATCCGCTCCAGAATTTCCAGCATCCGCTTGGTGCCCTCCCGGCAGGGGGTACACTTGCCGCAGGATTCCCGCTGGGTAAAGCTCATAAAGAACCGGGCCACTTCCACCATACAGGTGTCCTTGCCCATGACCACCATGCCGCCGGAGCCGATGA
>CAZGTR010000059.1:0-7280 GCA_964528715.1 uncultured Oscillospiraceae bacterium
TGGTCCTTGCTTGATCCGCAATGGCACGGGTGATGGCCTGCCGGATCCACCAGGTGGCGTATGTAGAGAATTTGTTTCCCTTTGTCCAGTCAAACTTGTCCACAGCCCGGATCAGGCCAGTGTTGCCCTCCTGGATCAGATCCAGAATATGCAGGCCTCGACCGGAATATTTTTTTGCGATGGAGACCACCAGACGCAGATTTGCCTCCGTCAGCTTATTTTTGGCTTCCTGGTCGCCCTCGGATACCCGCCGGGCCAGCTCCACTTCTTCCTCAGCGGACAGCAGCTTCACCTGACCGATCTCCTTCAGATACATCCGAACCGGGTCGTCCAGATTGTATTCCGCAGCCAGATCCACCGGGTCGATGAGATCTTCTTCTTCAATGCCAGCCAGATCGGACTCGATATCCAGCGCTGCCAGCTCCATGTCATCGGACAGCTCCAGGTCCAGCTCGGCACTGACCACCTGGATATTCATGGCCTCAAAACGGTCATATACTTCTTCGATTTTTTCGGGTGTCATGTCCATCTGCTCCAGCAGGGCGTTCAGCTCTGTGGCTCGGATCATGCCTTCCTTGCGGCCCTTGGAAATCAGCGCCTGCAGGGCGCTTTGCAGCTCCTCGGTGCTCTTGGGAGCGGGCTTCTTCGGGTTACTCATGTTGATCCACCTCTATCTGTTAGTTATCTGCGATTGCTGTAAGACTATATCCTGTTTTTTTCTTTTTGACAAGGTTTTTTGAAGAAAAAATGAATTTCTTTTCTCTTTGACAGATTTTGTCCCACTGCAACAAAGTTTTCCCTAAAAATGACGAAAACATACGGTTTACTTTTTCATCAAAAACCGGTATAATAGCAGAAAAATGGGGTGACAGGCGATTTTTGGAAAGCCGTCCCCGGCATCCTTTTCAATGAGGTAAACACCATGACCGAACTTTCTAAGATCCGAAATTTTTCCATCATTGCCCACATCGACCACGGCAAGTCCACCCTGGCGGATCGGCTGCTGGAGGAATGCAACGCCATCGAGCTGCGGGAGATGGAGAACCAAATGCTGGACTCCATGGACCTGGAGCGGGAGCGGGGCATCACCATCAAGGCCACCGCTGCCACTTTGAGCTACACCGCCGATGACGGCGAGACCTATGCCCTAAACCTCATCGACACCCCGGGCCATGTGGACTTTAACTACGAAGTCTCCCGGAGCCTTGCCGCCTGCGAAGGTGCGGTGCTGGTGGTGGATGCGTCCCAGGGCGTGGAGGCCCAGACCCTGGCAAACACCTTCCTGGCCACCGATGCGGGGCTGGAAGTGCTGCCGGTGATCAACAAGATCGACCTGCCCTCCGCCCGTCCGGAGGAAGTCAAGGCAGAGATCGAGGATATCATCTGCATTCCTGCGGAAGACGCTCCGGAAATTTCCGCCAAAAACGGTATCAACATCCGCTCCGTGCTGGAAATGATCGTCAAGGGCGTGCCCGCCCCCAAGGGCGACCGGAATGCGCCCCTGCAGGCGCTGATCTTCGATAGCGTGTACGACTCTTACCGGGGCGTCATCGTCTACACCCGGATCAAGGAGGGCACCGTTCGGCCCGGGCAGGATATCCGGATGATGGCCACCGGTGCGGTATATAAGGTAGTGGAAGTAGGCACCATGAGCCCCAAGGGACTGATCCCGGCGGACGCTCTGGGCGCCGGTGAGGTGGGTTACATCACCGCTTCCATCAAAAATGTCTCCGATACCCGGGTTGGCGACACCATCACCACCGTGGAAAACGGCGCCGCCGAACCACTGCCCGGCTATCGCCCGGTGCAGCCCATGGTCTACTCCGGCGTGTATCCGGCGGACGGCGCCAAGTATCAAGATCTGCGGGAAGCGCTGGAAAAGCTGAAGCTCAACGACGCTTCCTTTGTCTACGAGCTGGAAAGCTCCATCGCCCTGGGCTTCGGCTTCCGCTGTGGCTTCCTGGGCCTGCTGCACATGGAGATCATCCAGGAGCGGCTTGAGCGGGAGTACAATCTGGATCTGATTACCACTGCCCCCAACGTCGTCTACCGGGTCACCAAGACCAACGGCGAGGTGCTGATGGTGGATAATCCTCTGGATTATCCCGACCCCATGGAGATCGAGCTGGCAGAGGAGCCCTTCGTCAAGGTCAATCTCATGGCGCCCCAGGAATATGTGGGCAACATCATGGATCTGGCAACTTCCCGCCGGGGCGAATTCAAGGACATGGTCTATCTGGACGCTACCCGGGTGGAGCTGCACTACGAAATGCCCCTAAACGAGATCATTTACGACTTTTTCGACGCCCTCAAGTCCCGGACCCGGGGCTACGGCAGTTTGGACTATGAGCTTATCGGTTACCGGCCCAGCCGGCTGGTGAAGCTGGACATTTTGCTCAACGGGGATATCGTGGACGCACTGAGCTTCATCCTTTTTGCGGACAACGCCTACCCCAGAGCCCGGAAGATCTGCGAAAAGCTCAAGGACAACATCCCCCGTGCCCAGTTTGAGATCCCGGTGCAAGCCGCCATCGGCGGCAAGATCATCGCCCGGGAAACCATCAAGGCCCTGCGCAAGGATGTGCTGGCCAAGTGCTACGGCGGCGACATCACCCGAAAGAAGAAGCTGCTGGAAAAGCAGAAGGAAGGCAAGAAGCGGATGCGCACCTTCGGTACCGTGTCCGTGCCCAGTGAGGCATTCATGGCGGTGCTGAAGCTGGACGAAGATTAAGGCCCCATCCGTCCGGGTGGGACATGGAGGCACCCAATGGCAATGTTAACAAAACGAAAAAAGACCCCTCTGGGGATCTATATCCATGTGCCCTTTTGCCGCAGCAAATGCAGCTACTGTGATTTCTACTCCGTTACGGAGCAGGGCAGCCTCATGGATGAATATATGGATGCCGTGTGCGATCACATCCGGGAGACCGGCCCCCTGGCCCCGGCACATCAGGTGGATACCATCTATTTTGGCGGCGGCACCCCCAGCTTTTTCGGGGCCGACGGCATGGCACAGATCCTGTCTGTGATCCGAAAGTCCTTCGATGTGGCAGCAGACGCAGAGATCACCTTTGAAGCAAATCCGGATTCCGTCACTCCCCGGCTGCTGCGGCGGCTGAAAGGGGAGGGCTTCACCCGGGTGAGTCTGGGTGTCCAGACGGATGACAACGACATTCTGGCCCAGTTGGGCCGCCCCCACACCTATGAGCAGGCAGTGGAGGCGGTGCAGATGGTCCGCAAGGCGGGGTTCAAAAATCTGTCATTGGATCTGATCTACGGTCTGCCGGGGCAGGATCTGGAGCGCTGGCAGCAGACGCTGCAAAATGTCATCGCATTAAAGCCGGAGCATATCAGCTGCTACGGATTGAAGGTGGAAGAAGGAACGCCGCTATACGACCAGCAGTTCCAGCTAAGCTTGCCGGACGACGATATGCAGGCAGATATGTACCTTTCCACCGTTGAGATCTTGCGCAGCAAGGGCTACCGCCAGTACGAGATCTCCAATTTCTGCAAACGGGGCTACGAATCCCGGCACAATTTGAAATACTGGACCGGCGGGGAATACCTGGGCTTTGGCCCCAATGCCAGCTCGGATTTTGCGGGCAAGCGGTTCAGCGTCATCCGGGATATCCACGGCTATATCGAGGGTATTCAGAACGGCGGTCAGGTACTGACAGATGTGCAACCCATCCCCAACCGGGAGCGGGCAGGAGAATACCTAATGATGCGCCTGCGTACCAGTCTGGGCATCAGCGCCGAGGAGTACGAAAAAAAGTATCTGCTGCCCTTCGGGCCCCTGGAAAAGCAGCTGGAAATTTGCCGTGGCCGTGGTCACGCCCTCCGGGGCGAGGGCGGTCGGTGGCATTTGACGGCAGAGGGATTTCTGCTGTCCAACTCCATCATTTCGGACCTGCTGCTGATCCAGGAAAAGTCCAGACCCCTGGCAAAAAAAAGATAACATAGTTCCCTCCCGTCCGGTGGATAGGAGGGAGCTTTATCATTTACAGCGGGTTGTTTGTAAATATAAATTTTCGCAGCATTGACTTTCTACCCCGTGTAAACTATAATAGTTTTATATCAAAAAAGAAAAGAGAGTATGCGCTATGTACAAAATTTCCATCCATCCCGGCAACCTGTTCGACCGTGTGGGCATTGACGCAGGCTTTGAAGCCCTGGCAAAGGCCGGTATCGAGGCCATCCAGTTCGGTCTGGGCCGTGGTTTCCTCACCCCCACCCAGATCAAGGAAAATCTTCCCGCTCTGATGGACAGTGATCTGGAGACCATTCTGGAAGCCGTCCGTCCTTACAAGGAAGCGGCAAAGAAGTACGGCGTTGCCATTTCTCAGGTCCACGCCCCCTTCCCCATCTGGATCAAGGACAATGATTTTGCCAACGATCGGATGCCCGACGCACTGAAAAAATCCATCGCCATCACCGCTTATCTGGACTGCCCCCACTGCGTGATCCATCCGGCTTGGGCTTCTCCCAACGCCGCACGGACCATGCCCGACGAGGAATGGGCGCTGAATAAGAAGCTGTACACCGATCTGATCCCCACCCTGAAGCAGTACAATGTCGTTGCCCTGCTGGAGAATATGTTCACCCGGGGCGAGGGTGGCGTGGTCTATGGCGCTGCCTGTGCCGACTATTTTGAGGCTTCCCGGTATGTGGATGAGCTGAACGCCATTGCCGGCGAGACCCGCTTCGGCTTCTGCCTGGACACCGGTCACTGCCTGCTGGTTCGGCAGAATTTGACCCGGGCGGTGAACATTCTGGGCCACCGGCTGATGGCACTGCACATGCAGGATATCTCCGGCTATGGCGATGACCACCGGGCACCCTTTACCGGCATTACCAACTGGGAGGCATTCCTGGATGAACTGAAGGCTGTTGGCTATCAGGGCGACCTGAACTTCGAAGCCCATAATGCCGTGATCCCCTATCCCACGGAAATGCTCCCGGAGGCATTGGCGATCCTGGGTGCCACCGGTCGCTATTTCAAAAAGCGCTTGACCGAGTAAAACGTACAGCCCGTCCAAATGACGCAAACTGGTTTCAGTCCCGGAAACATCGTTTTCCGGGACTGTTCTTGTATTTGCCACCTGCTATGGTCAACGAAAGCAGGTAGATGGGAAAACCGTCCCCTACGAGGAGTTCGCAAATTTTGCACCTTCTCTGCGGGACGTGCCAATTATTTTACGCTTCCCGGGTAAACGGACAGCCTGCGCTGGAAAAGCGCAGGCTGGATTTTTATGGATTTTCGACCATATCTCGCAGAAGCTCGCCGTTGCGGTACATGGCCCGGACCAGCTCTTTCTGGATCTCACCGTCGGCTTCCATGGTGAATTTGCATTCATAGTTCAGCGTGCCGGCATAACCCACATCCTTCAGCGCCTGGGCAACGGCGGCCCAGTCCACTTCGCCCATGTACGGCAGCAGGTGCTCGTCCCGGGCGCCGTAGTGGTTGTCATTGATGTGCAACGCCTTCAAACGCTTGCCCACAGCCCGAATGGCCCGGCCCTGGTCAAATTTCATCTGGTTGGCGTGACCGGTATCCCAGCAAATGCCTACCAGCGGATCGTTATAGCTGTCAGCCAGAGCGATCAGTTCTTCATAATGGCTGCCAAAGCGGGTCGGCATTTTCCGGTCCAGACTGGGTAGCTGATTTTCAAAAGCGGTGCCCATGCCGGTTTGAATGCCAAGCTCCACAAATTCGTCAAAAAATGCCCGGTTTGCCTCCAAAGATGGCAGTCTTTCAAAATTCAACTCCGGAAAGGTCAGGGGATGATAGACGGCCCACCGGATGCCCAGCATGGCGCTGGCTTGAATGCTCCGGCGGAGCATTTTCCGGAAGAAGACCATATCTTCCTCGGTCTTGATATGGGGACAGGTGGCAACGCAACAGCCCTTGACGTAGGGCGTGTGGCACTGATACAGCTCCAGACCCAATTTGGCGGCAACTTCCCCCAGCGCTTCCACCTTTTTCTGCCAGTCATCCCCGGCCAGAATGGAATCCGGGTGATAGATCGGCTCTAGTGTCAGATCCACGGCTTCAAAGCCGGTTTCACGAAAAAAAGCCAATACCTCGTGGATATCCCGCAGGGCAGATGTGTTCCGGTAGCGTTCGTATGCCTTGGTTGCAGCAGATAGCTTCATGGTTCATGCTCCTTCTTATCATTGCTACTATTATCGGCCAGAACCGCCATAAAAGCAAGTCTTATTTTCACAAAATCATGGCACCGGTTTTAGCAATTTCGCCTATTTTTGAAGATGGATCTGTGGAAACATTGACAATTTTCGTCGCCAATGATATTTTAATGTGGATAAATGATAAAGGAGGTACCCCTATGCTCTGTGAAAAATGTGGCAAAGAGATCCACGACAGTTCAGCGTTCTGTGAATTCTGCGGTGCGCCTGTTTCCCGGGAGGTCAGTCCTCATCCCTCTGAAGATCTTGTCCCCAAAGCACCTGTGCAAAAGCCCGAAAATATCGTGACCGGTATCGTCGGCGCAATTTTAGGTGCTGCTCTCGGCGCACTGTCCATTGTGATCTTGGGACAGTTAGGATATGTTGCCTTCCTTTCCGGGCTGATTTTAGCGGTTTGTACGCTGAAAGGTTATGAGCTTTTGGGCGGACAGCTGTCTATTAAGGGGATCGCCATCAGCATTTTGCTCATCCTGATCACGCCTTACCTGGCGGACCGGATCAACTGGGCCCTTGTCATCATGGAGGAATTTGATGTCAGCTTTGCCATTGCTTTTGCTGCGGTGCATGATGTGATCGAGTCAGCAGAGATAGTGGGTGACTATCTAAAAGATCTTTTCATGCTGTATCTGTTTGCCGCTCTGGGCGCTGGCAGCAGCATACACCAGGCCATTAAGACGAGAAAAGCCGCCAAGGCATAACAAAACGCCCCGCCGGGTATCCGGCGGGGCGTTTACGACCTTGTCAAACGCCGGATTTGGGGATATAATAATGGTATCAAATCAATTTTGGAGGAAAACGACATGGCAAACAAGTATTCCGGCACCCAGACAGAGAAAAACCTCATGGCAGCCTTTTCTGGTGAGTCTGAGGCGAGAAACAAGTACACCTACTTCGCTTCCAAGGCAAAAAAGGACGGATTTGAGCAGATCGCAGCGCTGTTTTTGAAGACGGCGGAGAACGAGAAGGAGCACGCTAAAATGTGGTTTAAAGAGCTCAGTGGCATCGGCTCCACCGCTGACAATCTTCTCTCCGCTGCTGCCGGTGAAAACTACGAGTGGACAGATATGTACGAG
>CAZGTR010000060.1:0-7274 GCA_964528715.1 uncultured Oscillospiraceae bacterium
AAAAAGTAGACACCCACACTTTTGTGAGTGTCTACTTTCATTTTACAGGTGCACTGCAAAAGCAGCGGGCCGCATTTTTTACTTTCTGTGTTTTGCCAGGAAATCTCCCAATTCTTCCATGGCATGGCGCAGCACTTCCGGCTCCGGCAGCATGACGATCCGGAAACGCAGATCTTCATGCCAGTCAAAGCCCCGACCGGGGATCACCAGGATGTGCTTTTCATGCAGGAAGCGCATGGCAAAGTCCTGATCGTCCTCAAAATCATACAATTCCCGGTCGATACTGGGGAATAGGTAGAATGCCGCCCGGTTTGGCACCAGATGGACACCGGGGATGTTCTTCAAGGTCTCTACCACCGCCTTGCGCTGCTCGTACAGCCGACCACCAGACACCAGCATAGCCTTGGTGCTCTGGGGGTCATGGAGCGCCGCCGGGATCGCCAGCTGGGTCAGCGCATTACCGCACAGGCGCATAGCCGCCAGCTGCATCACAGCGCCCTTCACTTCCTCCAGCTCCGGGCCGGTGAATACCATCCAGCCGCAGCGGAAGCCGCAGATGATATGGGACTTGGACAAGCCATTAAAGGTCACGCAGGGCACATCCGGCGCCAATGCGGCCATCGAGTCGCAGGGCAGATCATCCATCACCAGCCGGTCATAGATCTCATCGGACAAAATGACCAGATGATTTTCCCGGGCGATCTTAGCGATCTCCAGCAAAACATCCCGGCTGTATACCGCACCGGTGGGGTTATTGGGGTTGATGACCAAAATCGCCTTGGTCTTTTCTGTGATCTTGCTGCGGATGTCCGCCGCATCCGGGTTCCAGTCATTGTCCGGGTCACAGCGATAGTGGACAGGCTTGGCGCCGCAAATGAATGCGTTGTTGCTCCACAGAGAGTAGCAGGGAGCCGGCATCAATACCTCGTCGCCGCTTCCAACCAAGGCCGTCATCAGCATGGAAGCAACCTCGCTGACACCATTTCCGACAAAAATATCGTCCAGCGTCACGTTCTGGAACCCCCGGCCCCGGTGATACCCCAAAATTGCCTCCCGGGCAGGCTTCATGCCCTTGACATCGCAGTATGCCACTGCCTCGTCCAGGTGCTCTCCCACGGCCTTGCGGACACTTTCCGGCAGGCCGAAGCCAAAGGTGGCAGGATTGCCGGTATTCAGCTTCAGCACCGGGATCCCCTGGGCCTGCATCCGCAGCGCCTCTTCGTACAGAGGTCCCCGAATATCCGAATGAATATATTTCACACGATCAGATTTCTTGATCATACCAAATCAGATCCTTTTTTCTATTCTTTCCCATGCATTTGCCTGTTTATGATACCACGCCATGCCGGGAAAGTCAATCCATTCCATCCCCAGTTTCCCCTTCAGCCGCAATTCCCCTATTTTTTCTGCACCAATAGCCTTGCAAGACAGCAAACACATTAGCGAAGGCATTTGATGCTCTCGAGGGTGTGCCCACTACAGCGAGCACTTCGATCTGTAAAAAGCCAGCGAAGTTTTCCTTCGCTGGCTTTTTTACAATTTCTTTTAAGGCAACTTTTCGATTTTCTCTTTCACCGCACGGCGCAGGAAAAACAGGGCAAACACGCAGGTTATGACCTCCGCAATAGGGAATGTCCACCAGACCAGCCCCACCACATTTTCCGTCAATGTGAACAGATACGCCACTGGGAATACGAACAGCACCAGCCGGAAAAAGGACAGTGCCAGCGGCTTTCCCGCATAGCCCAGGGCCTGCAAAACACCCTGCACCGCCACGGTAAAGCCCATGAACACATAGCCAAGGCTTGCGATCCGGGTGGCCCGGGCGCACACATCCACCAGCACCGCCGAAGAGCCCCCGGACAGGGCGAACAGCTGCGACAGGGGCCGTGCCACGATCTCAAACAGCACCGTCAACACCAGCGTCACCAGAAAAGTATCCGCTACGCCATATTTGACGCAGTCCATGGCCCGCCGCCGGTCCCACATTCCGTAATTGAAGGACAAAATGGTAATAATGGTATTGGAAAGGCCAAAGGCCGAGAACAGAGCCACCTGCTGGATCTTATAGTAAATACCGAAAGAACCCACCAACACCGTGGAGTCGGCATTGGCCCCGCCCAAAATGGCATTGACTCCCGCCATCATCACAGAAAGCAGCGCCTGCATCAGCGCCGCCGAAGCGCCGATCTTGTAAACGCCCCGGATGATGTCCAATTGGGGCCGGATGTAGCGGATATTGCCGTTGATCTCTTTGTTGACGCCGTAGTGGAACCCCATGGCAATGAACAGAGACACAAACTGGCCGATGACCGTCGCCCAGGCGGCTCCCGCCACGCCCATGTTCAGCGGGAAAATGAACACATAGTCCAGCACAATGTTCACCACCGCGCCGGCGATCTGGGCGATGGTGGAGCAAAGGGTCTTGCCCGTGGCCTGCAAAAACCGCTCGTAAATGGTAAAACCGATGGACCCGAGGGACAGGCAGGTGCAAATTTGCAGATAAGCCGTACCCATTTCCAGCACCTGTTCATTTTCCGTAAAGCAGCCAATGAACCACCGGGCCCCCAGCAGTCCGAACAGCAGAAACACGCCGTAGATCACCAGGCCCAAAAAGATGCCATTGCCTGCCACCTTATTGACCTTTTCCCGGTCGCCCTCACCCAAGCTCCGGGACAGCAGGGCATTGAGTCCCACGCCGGTGCCTACGCCCACGGCGATGATCAAGATCTGCACCGGGAACGCAATGGTCAGTGCCTCATTGGCAAGGGCCCCGGCGCCCTCCATGTTGGCGACGAAAATGCTGTCCACCACATTGTAAAGGGCCTGCAACACCATGGATACGATCATGGGGAAGCCCATTTTCCAGAACAGGGACTTGATGGGTTGGGTCGCCATTTTGTTTTCTTTGAAATTTTCCATATATCCTCCTGAAAATCAGCGCAAAAATGCGCATAGCCCCGGCTTTTGCTGGAATTACGCCATTGGCTACACGCATTTTTTGAGCATATGGAATTAGTCCAGATAGTTGCCCACAGGACTGTAATTATACTGCTTGATCACTTTGACCAGCATAGAGCCATCCGGCTGCTCGGTCTCCTCCACGATCTTATACTGGGTGTGGTTGCGCTCCAGTGACTTTTTGTACTGCGCCACTTCCTCTTTTGCCAAGCGTGCCGCTAAATCGTGGGCCACATCCTCCTTCAGCATAAAATGCAGTGTCTGGCAGATACAGGCCGCCTTTACCCGTTTCATGGGTCGCCCTCCGTTTCTAAAAAATAAACGAGTGGTCCCTGCGCAACTGGAATTACGCCCTGGGCCACTCGTTGTATGATTATTATAGTCCAAAAGCGCAAATTTTTCAAACGGTCAAATTGCACGATTTTTTCATTTTTCAGACCTTTTATGCAGTGACTTTCACCTTTTTCCCTCAAAAATCCCCATTTGTCTTGATATTATCCCCTATTCATACTATAATCCACTGGCTTTATGATATAATTTGGAGGATAACATGAATAATAAGATCCAATTATCCGATCATTTCACCTATGGACGGCTGCTGCGGTTTACCTTACCTTCCATCGGTATGATGATCTTCACATCCATCTACGGTGTGGTGGACGGCTTTTTCATTTCCAACTACACCGGAAAAGACCCCTTTACCGCCATCAACCTGATCTATCCTTTCCTGATGATCCTCTCCACCGTGGGCTTCATGTTCGGCACCGGCGGCTCCGCCGTGGTGGCCCGGGCCTTTGGAGAAGGAAAGCACGAAAAGGCCAACCGCTATTTTTCCCTGTTTGCATACACCGCCTTTGCCCTGGGCCTGCTGTTCGCCGTGCTGGGCATCGCATTCATCCGGCCCATCGCAGCGCTTCTTGGTGCAGAGGGTGACATTCTGGAATATGCCATCACTTACGCCCGGATCATTCTTGTTGCACTTCCTTTCAATGTGCTGCAAATGCTGTTCCAGTCCTTCTTCGTCACCGCCGAGAAACCCAAGCTGGGTCTGATCGTTACCATCTCCGCCGGTGTGACCAATATGGTGCTGGATGCCGTGCTGGTCATCTCCCTGCCCCAGCAATACAAGCTGGCCGGTGCCGCCATTGCCACCGCCGTCAGCCAGATCGTGGGCGGCACTCTGCCACTGCTCTACTTCTTCCGAAAGAACAGCAGTATCCTGCGTCTGGGCAAGACAAATCTGGATGGCAAGGCGCTGGTCAAGGCCTGTACCAATGGCTCGTCTGAATTCATGAGCAATATCTCCATGAATTTGGTGGGTATGCTCTACAATTTGCAACTACTGAAATACGCCGGGAACAACGGTGTCGCCGCCTACGGCGTGATGATGTACGTGAGCATGATCTTCTCTGCTGCTTTCATCGGCTACTCCATCGGCACGGCCCCCCTGGTGGGCTATAACGACGGTGCCCAGAACCACCAGGAGTTGCAAAGCCTGCTGCGAAAAAGCTTGCTGGTGATCGGCATTTTTGGCATTGCCATGGTCGTCTCCGGTATCGGCCTTGCCCATCCTCTGGCGAAGCTCTTCGTCGGCTATGACCAGGAGCTGATGGACCTGACCGTCTCCGGTTTCCGGATCTTTGCACTTTCTTTTCCCTTTATGGGATATGCCATCTATGGCTCCGGCTTCTTCACCGCTTTAAACGACGGCATCACCTCCGCCATCATCTCTTTCCTGCGGACGCTGGTGTTCCAGGTGGCTGCCATTTTGATCCTGCCGGGAATCATCGGTGTCAACGGTATCTGGTTCTCCATCATCGTGGCAGAATTCATGGCCGTTCTGTTCTCGGCGCTGTTCCTGATCCTAAAACGGAATAAATACCACTATTAAGCACAAAAGCGGCAGATCTCTCTGCCGCTTTTTACATTGTCCGCCGTAGGGGACGGATCTCCCGTTCCGCTATGTCACCACATCAAATGCCCCACTCGTCGCCACTACAAGCAACGCTATTCTCTCGACCATTTTTCCAAAAATTCAACAATTGTTGATTTACAGTTGAAGCCCAGTTGAGATAACGCCTGTATAATGGCCCGGTAAAATCGAGAAAAAGGTGATAAAATGTCTCTATTTATTCAGATCCTCGTGTGCTTTCTGGCCGGTGCCGGTGCCGGTCTTGGCACCGGCTTTGCAGGCATGAGCGCCGCTGCGGTCATTACCCCCATGCTGGAAACCTTCCTGCACGTCCCTGCCTATCAAGCCGTTGGCATTGCCCTGGCTTCTGATGTGCTGGCCAGCGGCGTTTCCGCCATTACTTACAAGAAAAACGGCAATCTGGATGTGCGCAACGGCCTCATCATGATGGTCACCGTCCTGCTGTTCACCACCATCGGCAGCTGGGTCTCCAGTTTTGTCTCCGGCTCCACCATGGGCAGCTTTTCCGTAATCATGACGGCGCTGCTGGGTGTCAAGTTCATCCTCAAGCCCGTGATGACCACCAAAGAGGCCATGGAAAGCGTCTCCAAGTCCAAGCGGGCCATTCAGTCCGTGGTGTTCGGTTGCCTCATCGGCTTCATCTGCGGTTTCATCGGTGCCGGCGGCGGTATGATGATGCTACTGGTGCTGACCAGCATTTTGGGCTATGAGCTGAAAACCGCCGTGGGCACCAGCGTGTTCATCATGACCTTCACCGCCCTGACCGGCGCCATCTCCCACTTTGCCATTGACGGCGCACCGGACCTGCTGACCCTGGCCCTGTGTGTGGCGTTCACCCTTCTGTGGGCCCGGATCGGTGCCCACATTGCCAACAAAGTCTCCGCCAAGACTCTGAACCGGGCCACCGGCGTGATCCTGCTGGTGCTGGGCGTCGTGATCATCGCCGTCAAGGCCTTGCGCTGAACTGGGAGGACATACCATGAGCACCTGTTATGTTCTGTACAACACCAAAGCCGGTATTCAAAACACCGCCCAGCGCATTCATCAGCTGGTACCGGTGCAGGATACGCCGCTGAAATACATCGATATTTTGGACATCCGGCATTATGATGTCTTTCTCTCCGGTCTGGAATCGGAAGACACCATTCTCATCGCCGGTGGCGATGGGACACTGCACCATTTCATCAACAACACCCAAGGTATCGCCTATTCCAACGATGTCTACTATTTTCCCAACGGCACCGGAAACGACTTTGCCCACGATCTCGGGCATTCCAAAGGGTCTGCTCCATTCCGGATCACACCCTACATCAAAAATTTGCCTCAGGTACAGGTCAACGGCAAGCAGTACCTGTTCCTTAACGGTGTAGGCTACGGCATTGATGGCTACTGCTTCGAGGTGGGCGACGAGCTGCGCAAGCGTCCCGGCAAAAAGGTCAACTATACCGCCATTGCCATCAAGGGCCTGCTGCTACACTATAAGCCCACCGCCGCTACCGTCACCGTGGACGGCAAAGCACGCCACTATGACAAGGTGTGGATCGCCCCCACCATGAACGGGCGCTTCTACGGCGGTGGCATGATGCCTACGCCAGATCAGACCCGGGGCTCCGGTCTGGTCTCCACTATGATCCTGCACGATGTCGGCAAGCTCAAGACCCTACTGATCTTCCCCTCCATCTTTTCCGGTCAACACACCCGCCACGCCGAGTGCGTAGATGTTTTCAGTGGCCACACGATCACTGTGGAATTCGACCGCCCCACCGCATTGCAGATCGATGGCGAGACCATCGCAAACGTCCGTTCTTATACGGTCATGTCCGACGTCCCCTCCCCAATTCCAACAAAATAAACAAACGCTTCCAGTGGTCACTTTGCCATCCACAGGCAGCATTTTTCATTGATTTTTCGTCGCCACTGCTCGTCCCTGTCCCCCAATCAAGCATTGCCAGGGGGAATATGGACGAGCAGTGGCGAATAAGGTAGAAGCGGAGGTGGTAGATTTTGATCGGTGGAGTTTGGCTGATACTCAGCGGGCTGCTGTATTCATTGCAGTTGTCCAGCGGGAGCTTTCCACGACCGCTGACTGCCAAGGAGGAGAGCGAGTATTTGGAGCGGGCCAGAAAGGGAGATCTGGAAGCCCGGAACATTCTGGTGGAGCATAATCTGCGCCTGGTGGCGCACATCATGAAAAAATACTATACCTTGACCTCGGATCAGGAGGACTTGATCTCTATCGGGACCATTGGCCTGATCAAGGGAATATCGACCTTTGATACGTCCAAAGGCGCCCGCCTGGCAACTTATGCTGCCAGATGCGTAGAAAATGAGATCCTAATGCACTTTCGGGCGCAGCGGAAAAGCGCCCAGGATGTGTCGT
>CAZGTR010000061.1:0-7273 GCA_964528715.1 uncultured Oscillospiraceae bacterium
GCAGTGCGCAGAATCGTGTGCTGTGTGCAGCGTAGCCTGCCTTGAGTGAGTATGCGGGGAAAGGGGATCAGGCGGCTGGCGGCTATGGCCATAGCTGCTGCCGATATCGCTCCTGGAAACCATCCTTGCAAAAGAGGCTAAGACTATGGTTCACTTCGCTGTGGAAATCACCTAGGCTGTCCGAAAGGGGCAGACAGGGGATTGCAGTACGGACTAAGTGGCAATCGGGTATTCAGATTTGGCAACACCTGAGCGAATGGGTCGAATGGAAACAGCCTGTGCGGTAACGGCAGGTCCCATCCGGGGAAAACCAACCCGACCTAAGCCGTAAGATTTATCCTGTCTGTCACCGTCATTCATCGATATTTTGAAGGAGAAACTCCTGTGTCTAAATCTGATCCTGCGCAAGCAAAAAAAGAGCGCAATAAAACGATCCGCTGGGTCGTCACCATTTTTCTGGTCACCATTGCGGTGACCTCCATCATCACACTTCTTTCCGATGAGATCATGAACAGCAGCACCATTGCCGTGTCCTTTGTGATACTGCTGGTGATCGTGATGGTAGGTATTATCTTTGATATCATCGGTGTGGCAGTCACATCTGCGGACGAAACGCCGTTCCACTCCATGGCGGCCCGGAAAGTCCCCGGGGCCCGGGAGGCCATCGGCCTGCTGCGCAAGGCCGAAAAAGTCAGCTCCATCTGCAATGATGTGGTGGGCGATATCTGCGGCGTCGTGTCCGGCTCTGCTTCTGCCACCATTGCAGCGCAAATTTTGGAGAATTTTGAATTCACCTGGCCCATGATCATCAGTCTGGGAATGTCCGCACTGGTGTCTGGCCTGACCGTTGGCGGCAAGGCCATAGGCAAGACCTTTGCGGTGAATTCTTCCACTACCATTGTCCACTTGGTGGGCAAAGCACTTTATACCCTGCATCACCTGCCGGAAGCGGTAAGGCTGAAACGAAAAAGCGAGAGATAAAGGTCGTGTCATCGTGCATATTCTAAATAACATCAACGGTCATAGTGATCTGCTGACGCTGGATCATGAGCAGCGCATAGCCCTTTGCGGTGAGATCCGTGAATTTTTGATCGAGAATGTGAGCAAAACCGGCGGTCATCTGGCTTCCAACCTGGGCGTTGTGGAGCTGACCGTGGCTCTGGAGACCGTATTCAATACAAATGTAGACCGCCTGGTTTTCGATGTGGGTCACCAGTCTTATGTCCATAAGCTGCTGACCGGACGCCAGGCGGATTTTGTCCATTTGCGGCAGTTCGGCGGAATGGCAGGATTTCCAAAGCCCTCCGAAAGTGTCAGCGACGCGTTCGTTGCCGGACACGCTTCCAGCTCTATCTCCATTGCGCTTGGCATGGCCAGAGCCAGGACGTTGTCCAAGGAGCGCTACAGCGTCATTGCCCTGCTGGGTGACGGTGCTGCCACCGGCGGCATGGTATACGAGGGGTTGAACGATGCAGCGGACAGTCAAGAGCCGCTGATCGTGATCTTGAATGACAATGAAATGTCCATCGATAAAAACGTAGGCGGTATGGCACGCCATTTAAGACGTCTGCGTGTGAAGGACCGTTATCTGGGTGCTAAGATTCGATACCGTGAGACACTGCGGCATATTCCTGGCGGCAATACCGTGTATCGGCTGACCAGCTCTGTTAAAAACAGGATTAAGCGTTCGATCCTGCCCACAACGATTTTCGAGAATATGGGCATGACATATTTGGGACCGGTGGATGGTCACAATGTCAATGAGCTGATCAGATTGCTGTATACCGCTAAGGAAATGGCTTGCCCTGTGCTACTCCATGTGATCACAAAAAAGGGAAACGGATATTCTCCTGCGATGGAAGACCCTTCCCGGTTCCACGGAATCGGCAAATTTGACCCCGATACCGGAAAAAGTCTTGGCGGTAAAAAGTACAGCTTTTCCGATGCTTTTGGCGATGCTATGGTGGATCTGGCAGCAGAGGATCCGACAGTTTGTGCCATCACAGCTGCTATGCCTGGTGGAACAGGATTGCTGAACTTCAAGAATACCTATCCCAAGCGGCTGTTTGATGTGGGCATTGCAGAAGAACACGCTGCGTCTATGGCTGGTGGCCTGGCAAAGCAAGGCATGACCCCGGTGCTGGCATTGTACTCCACTTTCTTACAGCGGTCTTTTGACCAGATCATGCAGGACATTGCCATGCTTCATCTTCATGTGGTACTGGCTATCGATCGTGCCGGACTCGTTGGAGAAGACGGCGAGACCCACCACGGTGTTTACGACATTGGCTTTTTGCGCCAGGCACCCGGGATGATGATCTTGGCCCCAGTGTGCTGTGACGAGCTGAAGCAAATGCTTGCCTGGGCAGTGAAAGTCCATGACGGCCCTGTGGCGGTGCGTTATCCCAGAGGCGGCGACGGCGAGCTGACCGAGTTTGACTTTGCCCCCGGGGCGGATATCAAGGCTCAGGGAGCCGTGATGTGCCACCGGAATGGAACGGACATGACCATCATCACCTACGGTGTCATCACGAACGAAGTGATGAAGGCGGCGCAGCTGCTATCCGAGCAGGGGATCAATGTCCAGATCCTGCGCTTGCAGACACTGTCACCTTTGCCGGTTGATGAGATCATCCGTGATCTTGGGCCTTGTAAAGATGTACTCATCGTGGAGGAAGCCTGTACCGGATCCGGGGTCCACGAAGCGCTGGCGTGGAAATTGAGAGAAAGAATTCCGGCGCTGAATATCCATGCGCTGGATCTGGGGAATCACTATGTGACCCACGGCAGTGTTGCTCAGCTGTACGCTGCCCACGGACTGGATGCCCAGTCCATTCAAAACACCGTTATGGAGGTGCGAAGCAGATGAAAATCAAAAAACGCTTGGATGTGCTTCTGACGGAGCAACTCTATGCTGATACTCGCTCCAAAGCCCAAGGCATCATCATGGCCGGCCAGGTCTACGTCAATGGTCAAAAGGCGGACAAACCCGGAGTTTCCTACGAGGAAAACGTCCAGATCGAAGTCCGTGGTGTTACTTGCCCCTATGTGAGCCGGGGCGGATTGAAGCTGGAAAAGGCATTGCGGGACTTCGGTGTGAAGCCGGATGGCTATGTTTGCAGCGATTCCGGTGCTTCCACCGGTGGCTTCACGGATTGTCTGCTTCAGCAGGGAGCCAAAAAGGTGTTCGCCATCGATGTGGGCTATGGCCAGCTGGACTGGAAGATCCGCTCTGATGAGCGGGTGGTTGTCATGGAACGGACCAATATTCGCTACGTGACACCGGAAGATCTGGGAGAGCCTTTGGACCTTTCTGTTGTGGATGTGAGTTTTATCTCCTTAAAAATCGTCCTGCCTGCCATCAAAAATCTTCTGAAACCCACCGGACAGGTGCTGTGTCTGATCAAGCCCCAGTTCGAAGCGGGCAAGGAAAAGGTGGGCAAAAAGGGCGTTGTCCGTGAACCGGAGACACACAAAGAGGTGCTGGACACCTTCGTGCAGACCGTGACCGATCTGGGTTTTACCATTTTGGGTCTGACATTTTCTCCAGTGAAGGGCCCGGAAGGGAATATTGAATTTCTGGGGCACCTGACCTTGGAGGATAAGCCCGGCATTGTCCCGGATACGGCAGCAGTGGTTGCTGAAGCCCACCAGACACTGAGAGGGTAATGCCTATGAAAACTGTGATCTTGACTCCAAACCCCTATCGGGATCGGGATTTTCAAACCGTCCGCCGTGCCGTCTCCATTTTGCGAGAAGCCGGGCTGGAGGTAAAGCTGTGTCTGCCTTTTGAGGTGGATCGCAGTTATGATCTTCCGAAAGATCTGCGTTTTTCCAGATTGGAGCGGGAGATCCATCGTGCGGATGCCATCATCTGCTTCGGCGGGGACGGTACGATCTTGCATATGTCTAAGACCGCCACACGTGCGGGGATCCCGATTCTGGGCGTGAATATCGGCACGATGGGTTTCATTGCGGAGCTGGAAAGCACGGAACTGGAACAGCTGAAACGCCTTGCAACCGGTGATTATTCCATCGATAAGCGGATGATGTTGGATGTGACCGTCCAGCGTGACCGGGATATTCTGTTCCATGATATCTGTCTGAATGACGCTGTGATCACCAAAGGCGCCGTGGCACGGATCGTCCACCTGGCGGTGGAATGCGACGGCGTACAGGCTATGGAATGCGGTGGTGATGGCGTGATCATTGCCACTCCCACTGGTTCAACCGCTTACAATCTCTCCGCCGGCGGGCCCATTGTGGAGCCTGAAGCCCACAGCATCTTGGTCACGCCTATCTGTGCCCATGATATGGCCAGCCGTTGTATGGTATCATCTGACCGTCGTGTGATCCAGATCAAGTTGACCCATAACGCCAGACGAAATGCCTATTTGTCCGTAGACGGTGGAAAATCCATCCGGTTGAACATGGGAGACGTGACGACCATCAAAAAATCCGAGCTTCAAACGAAGCTGATCCGGCTGAAAGACCGGAGCTTCTATGATGTGGTCAATCAAAAGTTTAGAAATTGCAGGTGAAATACCGATGAAAGCACAAAGACAGGCAAAAATCATGGAGATCATCTCCAATCGAAACGTAGAGACCCAGGAACAGCTGCTGGCAGAGCTGGAAAATGCCGGTTTTCGCAGCACCCAGGCCACCATTTCCCGGGATATCAAGGAGCTGCGTATCATCAAGGAGCTGACCAGCTTCGGTACTTATCGTTACTGCGTATCGACCAATGAGGTGGGCAGCACCTTCTCCGGAAAGCTCAATACCATCTTCCGGGAGTGCATTACCAGCTTTGACTATGCCCAGAATATTTTGGTCATCCATACTCTGCCGGGCTTGGCTTCAGCCGCCGCTTCTGCCATTGACGCAATGAGCTTGAGCGTTGTGCTGGGCACGCTGGCAGGTGACGATACGGTGTTCGTTGTCATGCGGGATGCCAACGCCGCCGCCGCTTTCTGCGGTGAGATCAAGAGCCTTTTGAATTGAACTGATAGGGGGGGAATGTCGTGCTGAGTCTTTTGCATATTGAAAATATTGCGGTCATCGAATGCGCTGACATTTCCTTTGACCGTGGCTTTAATGTGCTCACCGGCGAGACCGGTGCCGGTAAATCCATTGTCATCGATGCCATTTCCGCTATTTTAGGTGAGCGGGCCTATCGGGATATGATCCGCACCGGGACCAACAAGGCGAGTGTCCGGGCGGTGTTTACGGATGTACCATGCCTTCCCTGGTTTTCAGAAAACGGCGTGGAGCATGACAGTGAAACGGTCATCAGCCGGGAGATCTATTTGGACGGAAAAAATGTCTGCCGGGTCAACGGCACCTTGGTCTCCGTCAGTATTTTAAGGAAATTGGGTATTCAGCTGATCAATATCCATGGGCAGCATGATTCTGCGTCGCTGTTTGACGAAGAAAATCATCTGACCTTTTTGGATGCGTTTGGTTCATACCAAGCACTTCAAACTGATTACAGCGATAAATTTGCTGCCGTATCCAAGTTGCGCCGGGAAATCGACAGTCTGACTATGGACGAAAGCGAAAAGCTACGGCGGATGGAGACCTTAAAATACCAAATTGCCGAGATTGAAAAGGCAAATTTGGAAGCCGGGGAAGACGAAGTATTGGAGGAGCGCCGCAAGCTGCTGCAAAACGCAGAGAAAATCGCAGATGGCATGAACGAGGCCGTTGAGAATCTCTATGGAAGCGACGACACAGATGGTGCAGCAACCATGATCGCCGTGGCAGAGCGGTCACTGGCCCGGATCAGCCGATTCAGCGACCAAATTTCGGAGCTTCACGAAAAAGTAGCCGATCTGATGTATCAAGTGCAGGATGCGGCAGAACTGGTCCGGGATACCCGGGATGAACTGAGTTATTCTGCGGATGAATTGGAGCAGATCGAATGTCGGCTGGATGTGATCCACAAGCTGCGCCGGAAATACGGAACAACTTGCGCCGATATTTTGCAGTATCTTGAAAATGCAAGGGTCGAACTGGATGAGATCGAATTTGCTGACGATCATCTGGAGCGGCTGAAGGGGAAGCTGCAAAAGGCTGAAAAGGAAACCTGGAATGCAGCCTTTGCCCTACGTTCCGCCAGAAAGACGACGGCTGACGATATGACCGGACGGATCTTAACTGAGCTTGCTCAGCTGGATATGCCCCGGGTGCAGTTTGAATGTCGTTTTACAGAAACAGAGCTGACAGGTTTTGGCGCCGATGCTGTTGCCTTTTATATGTCTGCCAATGCGGGTGAAGATCTGAAGCCCTTGAGTAAGGTGGCCTCTGGCGGTGAGCTGGCCCGGATCATGCTGGCCATGAAAAATGTTCTGGCAGAAAAGGACCGGGTATCTACACTGATCTTCGATGAAGTGGACACTGGCGTATCCGGCCGTGCTGCTCAGAAAGTGGCGGAGAAGCTGAGAAGTGTCGCCCAGCATAAGCAGGTGCTATGTGTGACCCATTTGCCCCAGCTTGCAGCTCTGGCCCAGACCCATCTGCTCATCGCAAAAGGGGAGCGGGATGGACGGACTTATACTACCGTGACGCCCCTAAATCTGGAGGGACGCAAGCAGGAGCTGGCCCGGATCATCGGCGGCACCCATATCACAGAAACAACCCTGAAAAGTGCGGAAGAAATGCTCCGCCAGTAAGCAATGCGAAAGGATAACCCATGAGTAACTATAATCTGCAAAACAGAATGAAATATGTGCCGGTGTTCAACTATTTTATCTGCGGCTATTACCTGTTCAAGGGCTTTGCTGCAGGGGAGATCCCCGGCAAGGAGATCGCCAAATTTTTCCTGATGGCTGTGGTCTGGGTGATCCTGCTGTCGATTTTGGTGGTGGTCGTGCAACAGTTGTTTCAAAGTGAACAGGTGAACTTCTACGTTCGTGTCATCAGCATTTACGGCTGTCTGTACTTGAATTCGTTTTACGCCATTCGCATCCAGAAAAAATACGATCTGCTGTAAGAATGGAACTTTCTGCGGAAAATACTTGACAAATCCACGGCATTTTGCTAGGATGATATGGTAAACACAGTGATGGGAATAAGTAATCGTTTCTCGGGCCCCAGAGAGCTGCCGGGTGGTGCAAGGCAGTGGCTAGTGGCGATGAAATACCTCCCGGAGTGGCCTTCCTGAAAAGCACAGTAGGGGAGGACGGGGTCGCCCGACACAGCGAGAGGTGTTATTGGACACCGTGAGGCCGATGCCGTGAGGTATCGGTGAACCAGAGGTGGTACCGCGTAATTT
>CAZGTR010000062.1:0-7237 GCA_964528715.1 uncultured Oscillospiraceae bacterium
GGTGCCTGCTCCGGCAACCCCGGCCCCGGCGGCTGGGGTGCCATCCTGGAGTTTAACGGCGTGGAAAAGGAGCTTTCCGGCGGGGAGGAGAACACCACCAACAACCGCATGGAACTCACTGCCGTGATCCGGGGGTTGCAGGCCCTGAAAGAGCCCTGTATCGTGGAGCTGTATTCCGACTCCAAGTATGTCATCGATGCGCTGGAAAAAGGCTGGGCTTGGGGCTGGAAGAAGAAAAACTGGATCAAATCCGACAAAAAGCCTGCCCTAAACCCGGATCTGTGGGAGATCTTGCTGGGGCTGACCATGAAGCACGAGCTGCACTACCACTGGGTCAAGGGCCACGCCGAGAACCCCAAGAACAACCGCTGCGACGAGCTGGCGGTGGGGGAGTGGAAAAAGCTGAAATGAGGGAAATGGGATGTATCTGAACATTGGCAGCGATATGGCAGTCCGGGACAGTTCCATCATCGGCATTTTTGACCTGGACAACACCTCCGTCTCCAAGCGGACCCAGGAATTTCTGAACCGGGCGGAGCAGGAGGGCCAGGTGGTCCCCTGTGACGATCTGCCCAAATCCTTCGTTTTGACGGCGGAATACGGCATGGACCGGCTGTATTTGACATCTTTGAGCCCATCCACGCTGGAAAAGCGCATGAAATAAGCCTTTCGACGTATCAAAATCCCCCGCACCATTGCTGGTGCGGGGGTGCTTTTTGGGGCGTGGTGCCCAAAAAAGCTGGGGCGATGTGGACATTGCCCTCTACAATGGTACTGGAACCAATATTGTAGGGACGGCTGGAAAATGGAATTTTTATTCCAAAATGTTCCTAAAATATTGACAAATCCTCCTTCCCTTGCTATGATTATGTAAACAAAAAGGAGGGAATACACATGAAACGTACTGATTACATCAGCTGGGACGAGTTTTTTATGGGCATTGCCATTCTGGCCGCCCGTCGGAGCAAGGATCCAAACACCCAGGTGGGTGCCTGCATCGTATCAGATGATAATATCATCATCTCTACCGGCTACAACGGTATGCCCAAGGGCTGCTCGGATGATATTTTCCCCTGGACCCGGGACGGCAGTGACAACAAGTATCCATACGTGGTTCACGCAGAGCTGAATGCCATCCTCAATTCCAACGGGCGTGACCTGCGGGGCAGTCGGGTGTACGTGGCATTGTTCCCTTGCAATGAGTGCGCCAAAGCCATTATCCAGTGCGGCGTGAAGGAAGTGGTGTACCTGTCGGATAAGTACAAGGACACGATGGGGACCCTGGCGTCTAAGCGGATGTTGGACGCAGCGGGGGTAAAATACACCCAGCTGCATACGGATATCAGCAGCTTGACGCTGGATTTCGTCCCGGAAGAAGAAAAGAAGGCATAAAGAAATACGAAAAGCCATCCTATGTAGGATGGCTTTTTCATATACCTGGATGGAAAAAGCCCCCTCAAAGAGGGGGCTAAGAACGTTGCGACGAGGTGACAGGGTATCATTTTCCCATTAAAATCTTGGCCAGGGCAGAATCCTTATCCAGAATAACGGTCTTATCGTCACCGGACAGGCCGGATTTCAACGCATCCAGAGCCAGGATGAACTCGTAAAACTCCTGCTTGTCTGCGGTGTCATAAGCTTCTGCCAGCCGGCGCATATACTCTGCTTCGCCTTCAGCCTCCAGCTTGGCGGCCTCCGCTTCGGCGTTGGTGATGATGATATTCACCTGCTTATCCACATCGTTGCGGATGATGGAAGCCTCATAATTGCCGTCGGCGGTGAATTTCTCCGCCATCTGGTTCCGTTCGGAGATCATGCGGGTGTACACTGCATTCAGATTGGAGTCCGGCAGGTCAAAGCGCTTGATCTTCACATCCTCCACATGAATGCCGTAGGAAGCGGCAAACTGGTCCACGGTCTTGGCAATACCCTCATAGATCTCATTACGCTCGCCGCCGGGGTTTTTGTTGATGATGTCCGACTGCTTCAAAGTGCCCATGGCATTTTTCAGAGCACTGTAAGTGATGGCGTCCAGGCGATCCTCTGCCACGGTGGTGGTGCCCAGGGTCCGGTAGAACTGCTGGGGATCGGAGATGGACCAGAGGATGTAGCAGTCCACGGTCATGTTCTGCTTATCCAATGTGGTCACATCGGAGGGCGGGATGTCATACAGCTGGGTGGCCTTGGTGAAATACTTCACGGAGTCCACAAAGGGCAGCTTGAAATGGATACCCGCTGTGTCTACGGTATTGACGATCTCGGAAAACCGGAAAGTACAGGCGTACTGGTTTTCCTGCACCACATAGGTGCTGGAAGCGGCGACGATCACCAAAAGAAGGATGATAACGCCGATGGTGATTTTTTTCTTCATATTTTAGTTTCCTCCTACCAAAGAGTCCAGAGGCAGCAGCATATTCATGTTTTCCCCGCTGCCGGTGTTGATATACACCTTCACCCCGGGCAGGATCTGGGAAATGGCCTCGTAATACATCCGGGACAGGGTGATGTCCGGGTTCAGCTGATACTCGGCGTACATGGCCTCGAACATGGCCACGGCTTCAATGGCCTCATTGATCCGCTTCTGCTTCAAATATTCAGCATTTTGCAGCAACTTATCCGCCTGGGCCTGTGCATCAGGCAGCTGGGCGTTCTGGTATGCCTTGGCGTTGTTCACCACGGCCTCTGCCTGCTGCTTGGCAGTCTCCACCGCCTTGAATGCTTCGATGACCTCGGTGGTGGGGGGCTCTGCGTCCTGAATGCGCACCTCCACCAGAGACAGGCCAATGTCATACTCCTGCAGGATCTCCATGACCAGCTCCTTCACCTGAGACTGGATGCTCTCTTTACCGTCGGTGAGCACAGCGTCCACAGTGGCAGAACCCACCACGTTACGCACCTGGCTTTGGATGAGATTTCGCAAAATTTCCTCTGGATCGTTGGAGGAGAACAGATACTGCACGGGGTCGGAGATCTTGTATTCTACGAAGAAGTCCACATTGACGATGTTATAGTCGCCAGTGATCATGGTGCTTTCGTCCTCGTTGTACACATCGGCACCGCTGCCATTTTTCTTGTAGCCCAGCTCGATCTTCTGGATCACATTTACATCCACCTTATGGACCTGCTGAATGCCAAAGGGTAGCTTGAAGTGCAGACCTGCTTCTACGGTGTCTGTCACGGCCCCGAAGGTCGTCACCACGCCCTGCTGCTTATCGTCCACGGTGTAGAAGCAGGTCATGGACCCGACGATCACCACCAGCGCCAATAGGCAGCCCAGGATGATACGGAAATTCTTCTTCATACGGTCGGGATCCGCTGGCTTTTTGGGCGGAACATAGCTATATTCTGAATTTTCCATAAAAAAAGCTCCTTTTTATTCTTTTTCTTTCAATTCTGCTACCATGCCCAGGGCTTTCTGCCGCAGCATGGATGCGCCCCATGCGGTGAGCATAATACGGAGCACCTTTTCCACACGGTCCCGGGCACCGGGGATGGGCTCCACATAGTCAGCAAGGGCAGATTGGATACAGCTCTGCTCATCCTGCTCCCATAGCTGGTGATTGGCAGCCAGATCCAGAAAGAGGAAATACAGCTGGCTGTCGTCGATCAGGTCGTCGCTTTCGTCGTCCAGCTCGCCGTTGACGTATGATAGCAGGCCGCAGATCTCCTCCATCCGCAGGGCGTCCTTGAGCATATTGATGTTGATGATCCGGCACAGCTGCCGCAGGGTGTATTTTTTACCCACGGGCTTTGCCAGAAAGCCTCGCTTGACCCAGTTCTGGATGGTATACGGCTCCAAGCCAGTGACGGCTGCCACTTGACTGAGAACAACGCCGCCTCCCAGAAACATGGAAGCAAATTTTTCTTTCAAATAGCCGGTCTCCTCCGCAGAAGCGGTGAGCACCGTGCCGGGAATGGTCCACTGCATTTCGGGGTACCTCCTTATTGTTTGTGGTAAAATAATATTAACACATGGTTATATGATTGTCAATAGTAATTTTGTAATTTCATCTACAAATTCCGCACCATTGTAGGGTGGGAGCCATGCCGGATGTCTGCCTTGCTACCTTATCGCACCATCTCTTGGCCCCCTCTGAGAGTGGGCTGAAAGGCGAGCAGGCTGACTGGGGGAGTGTTTCTTGTAGGATCAGTGCAGTACAGTGCAGAAAAAAACATTTTTCCTCTTTACGGAACGGAAAAAGCGTAGTATAATAACAATAAGTATGACCTTTGGGAGGTGACCACGTTGCATTGTTTGAAATGCGGCCGGAAAATCGAGGATACGGAGGCTTTTTGCGCCGACTGTCTGGCGGATATGGCGAAATATCCGATCCAGCCCGGTACGGTGGTCAAGCTGCCGTCCCATCCTGCTGCCACTTCCGTTAAAAAGCGGCCGGTACGCCGGAAAAAGCTTCTCAAACCGGATGAACAGATCAGCGCCTTGAAAAAACGCTGCCGTTGCTTGACCGTGCTGCTGGTTTTGGCGATCATCACAGCGCTCTTTGCGCTGGGCGGGATGTTCTGGCTGTTGGGATGGCTGGACAAAGTGTCCATTCCGGGTATCCATCTTCCATTTGGACGCTGAATGTTTCACATGAAACATTTTAATTTAGAAAAGAACACCAATGTTTCACATGAAACATTTATAAAGGAGGTGCCCTATGGGCAAGATCATTGCAGTCGTCAACCAAAAGGGCGGTGTTGGCAAGACCACCACAGCCGTCAACTTGACTGCCTGTCTTCATGATCTGGGTCTAAAGGTCCTGCTGTGCGACTTTGACCCCCAGGCCAATGCCACTTCCGGCTTTGGCATTGAGAAACGGAAGCTGAAAAGATCCAGCTACGACGTGATCATCAATGGCGTTGCAGCGGAGGAAGCCATTGTGTCTACAAAATTCGGTGACGTGCTTCCGGCAACGGCAGATCTGGCAGGCGCAGGCGTAGAACTGCTTGAAGTTGAAAATCCCAACCATCAGCTGGAAAATGCGTTAAAACCCGTTCGGGATCACTATGATCTGATCTTGATCGACTGCCCGCCGTCTCTGGAGTTATTGACGTTAAACGCGCTGTGCGCTGCGGATGGCATTCTGGTGCCGGTGCAGTGCGAGTATTTTGCGTTGGAGGGCCTTTCCGACCTAATGAACACCATGCGCCTGGTGAAAAAACGGATCAACCCAAGGCTGGAGGTTTTCGGCGTGGCTTTGACCATGTTCGATGGACGGACCAATTTCTCCACCCAGGTGGCACAGGAAGTGCGCCGTCATTTCCCCGGCAAGGTTTACGCCACGGTGATCCCCCGAAATATCCGTTTGGCGGAAGCACCCAGCCATGGCATTCCTGTGATCGCCTACGACCGGAGTAGTCGTGGCGCCGCAGCCTATAAGGCTATGGCAGAAGAGATTAAAAACAAACTATAAGGAGGCGAGCCAATGGCATCACCAAAAGGCCTTGGAAAAGGTCTGAGTGCGCTGCTTTCCGAATTCGATGAGGAAACCAAGGAAAGTGGCCCCTATCAATTGCTCCCTATTCATAAAGTAGAGCCAAATCGTTCCCAACCCCGGCAGGATTTTGACGAGGAAGAGCTGCAAGCCCTGTCCGAGTCCATCGCCACCCACGGGATCATTCAGCCGCTGACGGTGCGGGAACAGGACAGTGGTTACTACCAGATCATCGCCGGAGAACGGCGCTGGCGGGCTGCCCGGATGGCTGGCCTGACGGAAATTCCGGCAGTCATTATCGAAGCGGATGATAAAAAGGCCATGGAACTGGCGCTGATCGAAAATTTGCAGCGGCAGGATTTGAACGCCGTGGAAGAAGCGCTGGGCTATCAGACACTGATGACCGATTTCGGTCTGACCCAGGAGGATACCGCACAGCGGGTGGGAAAATCCCGTCCCGCCGTGGCAAATGCCCTGCGATTGCTGAATTTGCCCGTTGAGATCCAGGAGAAGATCAGACAGGGTGCCTTGAGTGCCGGACACGCCCGGGCTGTTTTGTCCATCAAAACAGAGAAAAAACAGCTGGAGGCCGCCCAGAAGATCATCGCTTTGGGCCTGTCTGTCCGGCAGGCAGAGCTGCTGTGCAAGAACATGAGCAAGGAACCGGCACCAAAAAAAGAGGTGACGCTGGCGGTGGATTATGTGGCAGAATGCGAAAAATCCCTGAGCAAGCACCTGGGCCGTGGTGTGAAGATCGTCAACGGCAAGCGCAAGGGGCGCTTCGAATTGGAGTTCTATGGGCAGGAGGATCTACAGGTCCTACTGGATGCACTAATGAAATTACAGAAGTGAGGTAACTGTTATGAAGGAAAAGAAACTCTACAAAAGCAAGACCGATAAGAAGTTGTGCGGCGTGTGTGCCGGTATCGCCAAGTATTTTGGCATTGATCCTACCATCGTCCGTTTGGGCGCCATCGTGCTGTCTCTGATCACCGCAGTGGTCACTGGGCTGATCGCCTATATCATTTGCGCCCTGGTCATTCCCGATGAGCCGGGTATCGTGGATGTGTAATCTATATATAATGTATAAATCGAGGTAATAATATGCTGGATATTAAGAAAATCAAGGAAAATCCCGAGGCAGTCAAGGCTGGCCTGCGGGCAAAGGAAGTGGACTGCGACGTAGTCATTGACCGCATTCTGGAGCTGGATGTGAAGGTCCGTGCTCTGAAAACGGCCACCGAGACTCAGACAGCAGAAAAGAACAAGCTGTCCAAGGAAAACGGCAAGCTTTTCGGTCAGAAGAAGGGCGCTGAGAAGCGTGGCGAGGACGTTTCTGCCATCGAAGCCATGATCAATGCCAATATGGCTGCCTCCGTCAAGATCGACGAGGCCATCGCTGATGAGAAAAAGCAGCTGAAGGAGCTGGATGAGCAGTTCTACACCGCCATGCTAAGCCTGCCCAACCTGCCCGACCCCGACCTGCTCCCCGGTGGCAAGGAGAATAATGAGCCTCTGCGCTATATCGGTGAGAAGCACAGCTTCGATTTCGAGCCCAAGCACCATGTGGATCTGTGTGAGGGCCTGGGTCTGATCGACTATGACCGGGGCGTGAAGCTGGCTGGCTCCGGCAACTGGATGTACACCGGCATGGGCGCCCGTCTGGAGTGGGCACTGCTGAACTACTTCATCGATACCCACATCGCCGACGGCTATGAATTCATCCTGCCGCCCCATATGCTGGAGTACCAGTGCGGTCTGACCGCCGGACAGTTCCCCAAGTTTGCCGACGAAGTGTT
>CAZGTR010000063.1:0-7153 GCA_964528715.1 uncultured Oscillospiraceae bacterium
AGATTTGTTTGGCGACAATCGGGGTTGCGTTTTTGAGTGCGTCAACTTCGGTTGGCGCACTTTTTATTTTTAGGGGGTGAAAAAATGAAAAAAGTATTATCCATGATCATGGTCCTTGCGTTGTGCTTGTCGTTGTGCGCATGTGGAAACAATAAGGAGAAGGTCAAAAATTCTTTGCAAGGGACATGGAAAGCAAAATGGTCCTCGGAAGGAAAGAATTTGAGCCGGTATTATTCTTTTGAGGGGGAGAGCTATACGACTGGCGGCGTAGCCTACTTTGGAGAATTGGAAGTCAAAACGGGAATATTTGAAATTAATGATTCCTGCATACATTTGATCCCAGATGATGGCTCGGAACCAATTGATCTTGTCTACACTTTCGACAAAACTTCTGGAGAAATCGAACTGTGGTGGGCAGATGAGATCCCGTTTGAAAAGGTCGGAGAAAATTCCGCTGTAGCAGAAGAAAAATAATATTTATGACAAGAAAGAGGTTTTAAATGGTGAAAAAGCTAAACTTGAAAGAAAACTGGGCGCATTTTGCTTGCGTACTGATTGGAGCAATGATTGTCTTCATTGGCATTCAGTTCCTTACAAGCTATGACATATATGGCGGCAGTTATAGGGCAGTTAAATTTGGCGGGGACTTTTATACGGAAATACACGAGGTCACGACCAGTGCAGTCAATACGCTGCGTAAGATATACGATATGTTGCGCATCGGTATGGGCTGGTGCATGATCGGTGGAGGACTCACGGAAATGATCGTTTCCATTCGGAAGCTGAGATTTTGCAAATGTGAAGAAAACAATGTGGCTTGCGCTTGTGCAGAAACCTTGAAGGAAGAAAATTAAAAGAACAGGGTGCTGTTTTGGCACCCTGTTCTTTTGTAGCCCTGTTTCTGCGAAACAGGAGAGTTTTTTGGTTATTCCGTTTCTTTCGTATCGGTTTCGTCTGGGGTATCGGGCTCTGCCGGGATGGATGTGGCAGCCTGGCGATTGACGAAAAGCTTGTCCGCACTGTGGGTCCGGGTGGACAGAAGGCCCAGTGCCACCAGAGCACCCAGACAGCTCACAGCTGCCAGCACCTGGCTGACCCGGAAGGGGCCCCAGTAGAGGCTGTCGGTCCGCAGGCCCTCGATGATGGCCCGGCCCAGACCGTACCAGAAGGCATAGCCCAGGGCGATCTGTCCGTCGTACTTGCGCTTTTTGGACAGGAAATGCAGGATGAGAAAGCCCACGAAATTCCACACCGACTCATACAGGAAGGTGGGATGGTGGTAGGTGGTCTTGCCGGTGAGAGAATTCAGCAGGCCCATGCGCAGAAAACTCTCCGTCTCGGCGCCGAAGGCTTCCCGGTTGAAGAAATTGCCCCAGCGGCCCAGACATTGACCGATCATAAAGCCCAGAGCCACCAGATCCAGCAGGGCGGGCAGGCTGATCTTCTTAAAATGGCAGTAGACGGAAACACCTAAAATGGCACCCAGCACGCCGCCGTAAATGGCAAGGCCGCCCTTCCAGATGTAGAGGATGGAAATGGGGTCGCTGGCGTAGTCCTCCCACTTGAAGGCGCAGTAGTACAGCCGGGCGCAGATGATGGCAAAGGGCACGATGTACAGCACACCGTCGGTGATGTCGTCCCGCTTGATACCAAATTCGCCGCACCGCTTCCAGGCGTAAAGAACGGCTAACATCATGCCAATGCCGATGATCAAACCGTACAGATGGACGGTCAGAGGGCCGATGGAAATGGTCCGGATGGGATCCCATTCAATGCCAAGACCGGGGAAAGAAATGACGGTATAAGGATTATTCATGAGTAGGTTCCTCCTTTGGGTCGATCACGGACAGGGCGCAGCGCTCCGGCGTGACCACACGATGGATAAATTCCAGGATCTCATCCCGGGTCACTTGGGCGTAGACCTCGGGAAAGCCGAAATAGGAAAACTGAGAAAAATGATAGGCACAGATCCGGAAGCAGGTGCTGTCAAAGCTGTCCAGATCCCGGATGCGCCGGCCCAGGGCGCTGCGCTTCATCCGCAGAAAGTCCCCTTCGGCCAATTCCTCCGGGCACATGGCACCGGCCCGGGCGATGATCTCCTTTTGGACTTCCTCCGGCGCATCGCTGTCGCCGCCGCAGGTGAGCATGGCGCAGCCGTCCACGGTCTCAAAACCGCCGCCGAAGGAGCTGTCGATGAGCCCTTGCTCGTATAGCTTCAGATACAGCGGGGACGACTCGCCAAACAGAACCTCTGCCGCCAGATCACCGATGATCTCCTGGCGGATGGCTTCCGGTCCGTTTCCGGTGGGTTCCGATTTAAAGGCCAATTGGAAATTGGGCATGGAGACTTCCATCTCCCGGCGAACAAGGGCCTTTTTGGGGACCATATCCTCGGACCAGGTGTTTCGCTTGACACCAACGGAATGCTCCTGCGTTCCAAGAACACGGTCTGCAATGGTGCAAACGGCTTCCGGTTCCACATCGCCTACCACGCAAAGCACCATGTTTCCCGGGGTGTAGAAGGCTCTGTGGCATTTTTTTAGCATTTCCGGGGTGATGGCGCGAATCGTGTCCCGGGTCCCAAGGATCGGAACTTGAATGGGGTGGCGGTCATACATGGCGCACATCAGATCTTCGAAAACCCGGCTGTCCGGGGAATCTTCGTTCATGCCAATCTCTTGATCAATGATACCCATCTCCCGCTGGACGCTGTCCGCCGGGAAATAGGGGGTGGAGACGAATTCCAGCAGCAAAGAAAGGCTTTTTTCAAAATTTTCCGTGCAGGAAAAGTAGTAGGCGGTCATGTCATAGCTGGTGAAGGCGTTAACATTGGCACCCAGCGCCGCAAACTCGGCAGAAACATCTCGCTCCGGCAGCTCGAACATCTTGTGCTCCAGGAAGTGGGCAATGCCGGCGGGAGCGTGGACGGGTTCCCTATCCAGCTGGAAATCCTGGTGGATAGAGCCAAAATCCGTGACGAAATAGGCCATTTTTCGGGTAAAGCCCGGACGGCTGACCACATAGATGGTCAAGCCATTTTTTGCTTTGTGCGTGTATAATTCTTCCCCAAGACGGGGGAATTTCATGATATTCATGCAGTCTCCCCCTTTAACAGAAAGCTGGAGTGGAGCTGCACCGTGTCAGCAACGGCGGCAATATCTGCAATGCTCACCTTGGAAATGGCCTCAATATGGGCTGCTGGAGTTAGCTTCAGGCCGCTGAGTACACTGGTGCAATAATAGCCCTCGATGGCCCCGGGGGAATCGTGGACGCTGCGCAGACTGGAAAGCAGTGCTGCTTTCGCACTTTCCAGTTCCTGTGCTGTGACCTTGCAGTTGCGACAATCATCCAACTGGGCACTGATCTCCTGCCGGACCCTATCCTCCTGTACAGCATCAATACCGGCGGAGACGGTGAGCAGGCCCTTCGTGCCGTAATAGCCGGAGCCGATGGAATAGCACAATGACAGCTTTTCCCGGACATTCATGAACAGCTTGCTGGTCATGCCGCCGCCGAAAATAGTGTTGAACACCTGCATGGCGGCAAATTCCGGGCTCTGGTTGGTGATGGGGGTCACATAGCCAAGACACAGCTTTGCCTGTGAGATATCCATGACCTCAATTTCGTTCACGCCATCGCAAGGGTGAAAGGCGGTTTGGGTGGGAAGCGTGGATGGCGAGACCGGAGCGGAAAACTGGCTGCGGAGCATGGCGGCGACAGCTTCTTTTCCCATGGAACCGACGTAGAAAAACTCCATCCGGCTCTCCCGGCAGACCTTCATATAGTGGGCGTAGAGCTTGGAAGCGTCAATAGCGGCAACATCCTCTACGGTGCCCAACCGGGGCAGGCCGAAGGAGTCCTTCCGGCACATGAGCCGCAGCAGCTTTGCGTTGGCGTAGACCCGCTTGTCGTTGATCTCCGACTGGATGGTGGAAATGAGGTTTTTCTTCTCACTTTCTACGAATTCATGGGAAAATACGCCGTTTTCAAGCACCGGTTCCAGGAGAAGCTGCCGCAAAAATGCAACCATGGGGGCAAAAATCGCATCGCCGTCCATGGCAAAACGGTCCTCCATAAAGCCGCAGTACAGACCGGTGGTCTGAATATCTCCCACCCGGCGCACCAGCGCACTGACGCTGGCGCCATACAGGTCGTCCAGGTGCAATGTGATGGCCCGCAGGTCCGGATATTCTTTGCAGCCCCGGAGCAGCACGGCGGGGAGCAGGGCGTTCATCGCCGCTTCCTCCCGGCACATGGGTCGCAGGAATTGCAGACTCAAGGCACCCTGCTTGAAGCGGGTATCCCGGCAGTGGCGTAGCGTCATGCCGGGGGATAGTTCTATGGTTTCGATCATGGAAACGCTCCTAAAAAAGTCATTTCACTTATTATATATCACTTTTCCCAAAATAGAAAGAGGAAACTGAAAAATTAACATCTTTCCGGTTGCGATTTGAGGCCGGATGGAGTACAATAAAAGCAAATGAAGCATTTTACAAGGAGGGTGCCCCTATGGCATGGCTTGAGATCACCATACATACCACTGCTGGATCTGTGGACGACACCGCCGCAGCGCTGACGGCAGCGGGCTTTGCGGAACTGATGATCGAGGATCAGTCCCAATTTGAAGATTTTCTGGAACAGAACCGGGCTTGCTGGGACTATATCGACGAGGAATTGCAACAGCAGCTTCAAGGCCTGTCCCGGATCAAGCTGTATCTGGAGGAGACGGACACGGGATCCCTTGCCCGCCTGACGGCCCTGACGGAGCAGAATGGCTGGCCCATGCAGGTTGAAAAACTGCCGGAGACCGACTGGGAAAACAGCTGGCAGGACAATTACCCGGCTGTGGAAGTGGGCGAAAAACTCATCGTCCTGCCCTATTGGTTGGCTGACAGCGACGAAAGCGGGCGCTTGCCGGTGATCTTGGATCCGGGCCTGACCTTCGGCACCGGTGCCCACCCCTCTACCCAGATGGTCATGGGGGCCATGGAGGAGCTGGTGATGCCCGGGGCCCATTGTTTGGATCTGGGCAGCGGCAGCGGTATTTTATCCATTGCGGCGTTGCGGCTGGGGGCTGAAGCGGCCATCGGCGTAGACATCGATCCCAAGGCTGAGAACATCGCCCGGGAAAACGCCGCCTATAACGGCATTTCGGCCCCGGCATTCACCGCCTGCACCGGCGATGTGACGGCGGACAAGGCATTGATGGAGCGGCTGGCCCAGGGAAAATATGACGTGGTGCTGGTGAATATCGTGGCGGATGTGATCATCCATCTGTCTCAAGTGTTGCCCCATTTCCTCACCCGGGAGAGCGTACTGATCTGCTCCGGCATTCTGGACAGCCGGCTGGAGGACGTGACCACTGCCCTGGAAAAAGCGGGACTGGAGATCACCTCTGTCCGTGCCCAGGAGGATTGGCGCTGTGTCACCGCAAGGAGGGCGCTATGAGCATTCCCTACCGTGTGCGCAAGGGCATGAACCGGTTCCTTGTGACCTTGCTGGTGCTGTGGGTGATCGCTGCCGCAGCGCTGACGGTCTGGTTTGTATGGCTGAGCCGGTTCGTGGTGTACACCCAGGATGGTGCCCATTTCGATTTTCAGTTGGGGGATTTTGATCAGGGCGTTTTGGCCCGCCCCCCACAGCAGCAGGAGACGGTCCCGATCCAATATGGGGAAGCGGAGGACGGCGAACAGGATGACGACGGACAGCTGAAGCAGTTGTCCGGGTACAGCGTGTCCCTTTCTATGCTGGAAAACGATTTTGACGGTGTAAAGGCACAGCTGGAAGCACTGCCCAGGGGTAGTACCGTTATGCTGGACATGAAAACGGTGCAAAGTGAGTACCTGTATGAAAGTGGCCTTGGTTGCAGTTATGACAAGGTCGATGCCGAACGCTTGTCCCAGCTGCTCCAGAGCCTGGAAAACAAGGGCTGTTATCTCATTGCTGCCGTGCCATCCTTCCAGGAGTATTGGTATATTCTGGACGACCAGAGCACCCGGGTGCCCTATGGCCTTGCCAAAAAGGGTGGCGGTGGTTCTCTGTGGCTGGATACTGCCGGACCGAACTATTGGATGGATCCGACCTCCAGCGGAACACTGAATTTGCTGGTGCAGGTGGCGGCGCAGCTGCGAGACCTGGGATTTGACGAGGTCCTGTTCCGGGATTTCCGCTTCCCGAACACGGAAAAAATCAGCTTCTCCGGAGAGCGGACAGAGGCACTGAATCAGGCGGCCCAGACGCTGGTGCAGGCTTGCGCCAGTGGCAGTTTTACCGTTTCCTTTGGTGCAAGTGCCGACTTGGCATTGCCGGAGGGCCGCTGCCGTCTGTATTTGACAGATGTATCGGCGGCGGATATCCACAGTGCGGTCAGCGAGGCCGGCGTGACGGAACCGGAGACCAGAGTGGTATTTCTGACAGATCTGAAGGATACCCGATTTGACCAGTATGGCGTTCTGCGCCCGCTGGAGGTTGAATGAGAAAAAACAGCTCCCGATCCCGGGAGCTGTTTTGAGCATAGTGGGCAATTGTGTGGGATTTTTTCTTGCTATTTTTGCCGTTTGCGGATATAATGAGATGATAGGAGCGATATAGGCTCCAAATGCGAATATATGACGATCCTTTTTTGCTTAATTGAGGTTTGTATGAGTGATAAAAAGAAAATTCTGTTGCTGACCACCGGCGGGACTATTGCGTCTTTGGCAGGTTCGGACGGACTGGAACCCCATCGTTCTGGGGTCATGGAGCGGGAGTTGACCCAACTGCGCACCTATTATGATATCACGGTGCTGGATGTGATGTGCCTGGATTCCTCTAACATCCGCCCGGTGGAGTGGCAGCAGTTGGCACAAACGATTTTTGACGAACGAACCGGCTACGATGGGATCGTAGTCTCCCACGGCACCGATACCATGGCCTATACGGCGTCTGCAATTTCCTTTATGCTGCCGAATATCGATTTGCCGGTGGTGTTCACCGGTTCTCAGCTCCCTCTGGCGGATATGCTGTCTGATGGTCCGGAAAATCTGCGTACTGCCTTTGCTATGGCAGCAACAGGCCGCCCTGGCGTATTTCTGGCTTTTGACCGGAAAGTGATGCTGGGCTGCCGGGCGGTGAAAGTCCGAGCTTCCGGATTTTCTGCATTTGAAAGCGTCAA
>CAZGTR010000064.1:0-7144 GCA_964528715.1 uncultured Oscillospiraceae bacterium
GCCCGGACAAGGTCTATGATGTCCATGTTATCAGTGACGGCGACCCGCTGGAGATATATACGGAGAAGGACGGCGGGGTGATCTTTCGCAAATATTCACCTATGGGGGATCTGCAGGAGTCGGCGGCCCAGATGTGTGATGCCATCGGCAGCACCACCGGACACATTGCGGCGGTGGCGGATCGGGATGTGATCATCGCATTGTCCGGGGCACCCAAGCGGGAGCTGCTGGACAAAAGCAACTCCGAGGAGCTGGAAAAGCTCATGGATCAGCGGCGGTATTACTGTTATGCCCGGGGAGAGGCTCCGCTGCGGGTGGCGGAGTCTGTGGACAAGTACCATCTGGGAGTGGCGGCACCTATTTTATGCCAAGGGGATCTACTGGGGTGTGTGATGATGCTCCTGGGGGAGCAGGACGAGCCGTTGGGAGAAGCAGAGCAGAAAATGGTGCAGACGGCGGCGGCCTTTCTTGGCGGCCAGATGGAAAATTGAAAGAGTCCGGCGGTTCCAACTGAACTGCCGGATGTTTTTCTGTACATTTGACATTGTGTGTGGTAAAATGGCAAAAAAGGGGGAATACCATGAAGCAATGGCTGAAAAAATACCGCATTCCGGTCTCTTTGATCCCGGTGGTGCTGATGATGGCGGTGATTTTTACCTTTTCCGCCCAGAACGGAGAGACTTCCGGGGCACTCAGCGGCGGCATCACTCGCTGGGTGCTATGTACAGTGGTGCCAGATTGGGAGCACTTAACGGTGATGGAGCAGGAAAAGCTTCTGGGTATCGTGGGCTTGGTGATCCGAAAATTGGCGCACTTTTCAGAGTATGCGCTGCTGGGCTTTTTCTTGATGTTGCACATTCAACAGGTTAAAACGAGGGTACACCTACCGTTGCCTTGGCTCCTGGCATGGGCAGTGGGTACGGTCTATGCTGCTTCTGATGAGTTGCACCAGGGGCTGGTGGGCGGCCGCCATCCGGCGGTGACGGATGTGTGCATTGACAGCAGTGGTGTGATCGCCGGCGTGGGGATGTTGCTGCTGGTGCTGTTCCTGCTGCACCGGAAAAAGCGCACTCATTCTGGAATAGTCTCTTGAGGTCAGGCGTGTAAACAAGTATCCGCTTTCCAAAAGAGGCCGCTGAGCCCTCCCAAAATGGGAGGGCTTGCTTGTTGTTGCGGTACCGTGCATGGCGGGTCGGGAGACCCGTCCCCTTTCGATGGGGTTCGCAAATTTTGCATAACTTTATTGTAAGACGGGGAGAACGAGCTCTTTTGGATTTTCTTCACGATTATCCTTGCAAAGCGGTAGCTTTGGGCATATAATAAGAAAAAAGAAACCATCTTTGAATGGAGAATGTCACCATGGAAAATCAGAACCGAAAAGGCTGGCTGTATCTGCTCCCGGCAATGCTGTTTTTGGGTGCCTTTATGGTCTATCCGCTGATCGATGTGTTCATCTATTCCTTTGAGGAAAGCTTCAATTCTGCGTCCCAGAGCTTCACCGGCGTGGGCATTTACAACTATCTGTATGTGCTCCACGATCCCTATTTTCTTCAGGCGGTCAAGAATACTTTCTTGCTGGTGATCATTACGGTGCCGGTGTCCACGATCCTGGCATTGCTGATCTCTCTGGCCCTTAGCTCTATTCAGAAGCTGCGGGAGCTGTTCCAGACGATCTTCTTCCTGCCCTATGTGACCAATACCCTGGCGGTGGGTCTGGTGTTCATGATCCTGTTCAAGAAAACGGACTACACCGAGGGCATGGTCAATCTGCTGATCAATTTCTTTGGAGGGGAGTCGGTGGACTTCATCAGCGGTCCCTACTGGGCCAAGATGCTGGTGCTGTGCCTGTACACCATTTGGGTGGTCATGCCCTTTAAGGTGCTGGTGCTCACTGGGGCACTGGCCTCGGTGAACGAAAATTATTACAACGCAGCCCGGGTGGATGGCACTGGGGAAATGCGGATGTTCACCCATATCACGTTGCCCATGATCTCGCCGTCGGTGTTTTATCTGATCATTACGGGATTTATCGGGGCGTTTAAGGCATACAGCGACGCAGTGGCGCTATTTGGAACCGATTTGAATGCGGCTGGAATGAACACCATCGTGGGCTATGTTTACGATATGCTCTATGGTAATTCCGGCGGCTATCCGTCCTACGCTTCTGCTGCGGCGATCATCCTGTTCGCCATCGTGCTGACCATTACCTGTATCAATCTGATGGTCAGCCGCAAGCACGTACATTATTAAGGAGAGCGCTATGGAACAAATGCGTTATGAGCAGCTGAAATGCCGGGCATTGACCCAAAAGCGTGTCGGCAAGGGCTTTACTTATGGATTATTGGGGATTTGGGCGATCATCGTGCTGTTTCCCTTTTACTGGATGTTGCTGACCTCGGTGAAAAGCTATGGTCAGTACAGCGGCGAATTCGTTCCGAAGTTTTTCACCCTGCACCCTACACTGGAAAACTATGTGACGGCTTTTACTGCCGTGCCCCTGGCAAAATATTTGGGCAATACGCTTGTTTTTACAGTGGGGACCACTGCTATTATGCTGGTGGTGACGGTGCTGGCGGCCTTTGGCTTTTCACGGATGGATTTTCGGGGGCGGAATTTGGCCTTTACGGTATTCTTGTCAATGATGATGATCCCCAGCGAGCTGGTGATCATTACGAACTTCGTCACCGTGACGAAACTGGATCTGCGCAATACATTTATGGGCTTGATATTGCCTTCGGTGACGTCGGTGTTTTACATCTATCTGCTGAAGGAGAATTTTTCTCAGGTGCCGGATGAACTGTACTGGGCGGCGAAGGTGGACGGTACCTCGGATCTGAAATATCTGCTGAAGGTCATGGTACCCATTTGTCGTCCAACTGTTATCACGGTGACGGTGCTGAAGGTGATCGAATGCTGGAACAGCTTCGTCTGGCCCCGACTGATCACCGACGAGCAGGACTATTTCCTGGTGTCCAACGGTATCCAGGAAATTCGGGAAAACGGCTTCGGCCGGGAGAATATCCCTGCCATGATGGCGGCGGTGGTGGTCATTTCTGTGCCGCTGATCGTGCTGTTCCTGGTGTTCCGGAAGAAGATCATGGCGGGTGTGGCCCAGGGAGGTACAAAAGGATGAAAAAGCGCTTTTTGTGCTTGGTGATGGTCATGACACTGGTACTCATGCTGTTTTCCGGTTGCCATGGTTCGGTGGAACGGATCGCCTTTGCGGTGCCGGAAGAATTTGATACGACAAAAGAGTATGAGATCACCTTCTGGGCGAAAAACGATACCAACTTGACCCAAGTGGCAGTGTATAAGCAGGCTATTGCGGATTTTGAAGAACTATATCCCAATATCAAGGTGAAGCTGACCCTGTATACGGACTATGCCCGGCTGTACAGCGATGTGATCACCAACATCGCAACGGGGACAATGCCGGATGTCTGTATCACCTATCCCGACCACATCGCCACCTATTTGACCGGCGAGAACTGCGTGGTGCCGCTGGATGACCTGATGGCGGACGCAAAATACGGCCTTGGGGGCAGCGAGCTCCGCTTTGACGGCCCGACAACAGAGCAGATCATCCCCCAGTTTCTTTCGGAGGGCGTGATCGGCGGGACACAATATGCCCTGCCCTATATGCGCTCTACCGAGGCTTGCTATGTGAATGTGACCTATCTTGAAAAGCTGGGCTATGAGCTGCCGGAGGTGCTGACCTGGGATTTTGTCTGGGAAGTGGCGGACGCTGCGGCGGAAAAGGACGAAAATGGCGTTTATAAGGTCAACGGCCAGCAGGTGATGATCCCGTTCCTCTATAAATCCACGGACAATATGATGATCCAGATGCTGAAGCAGCTGGGTGCGGATTATTCCACCGACGGCGGTACCATCGGCCTGTTCAACGATACCACGAAAGAAATTCTCCAAACCGTGGCGGATCATGTGGAAAAAGGTGCTTTTTCCACCTTTAAGATCTCCAGCTATCCGGCGAACTTTTTGAATGCGGGCCAGTGCATTTTTGCCATCGACTCCACTGCCGGTGCCACCTGGATGGGCGCCGACGCGCCCTTGATCGACATCAGCGAGGACAAGCGGGTGGAATTTGAGACAGTGGTCATGCCCGTGCCCCAGTATGACACGGAAAATATCCAGATGATGTCCCAGGGGCCGTCTCTGTGCGTATTCAATAAGGAGGATCCCCAGCGGGTGCTGGCTTCCTGGCTGTTCACCCAGTTCATGTTGACCAACAAGGTGCAGATCGGCTATGCCCAGACGGAAGGGTATGTACCTGTGACATCCAAGGCCCAGCAGAGTGGGGAATATCAAGACTATCTCAACCGCAGCGGCGAGGACAACGACCTGTACTACGACATCAAGCTGGACGCCACCAAGCTGCTGCTGGAAAATGTGGACAAGACCTTTGTGACGCCGGTGTTCAATGGCTCGGCATCGCTGCGGGATGCGGCGGGACAGTTGATCGAAAATGTGACAAAATCCGTCCGGCGCAAGGAAACGGTGGACGATAGCTATTTTGAAAAGCTGTTCACGGATGTGTCGGCGCTGTACCGGCTGGATCAGGTGGAAAGTACGGATCTTGGACCGCTGCCGGATACGGCGGTGTGGCTGCTGGTGGGACTTTGTGGAACCTGGCTGATCTTAGGTGTTTTGCAGACCCGGCGCTGGATAAAACGGAAAAAAGCATAAAATATTTCCGTATCGATTGATTTCTATAAAAATTGTAGTATAATGGCACTGTGTTAAATTCACAAAACGAAAAGGAGTTTTGGAAAATGAAAAAACTGCTCGCACTGCTGCTGGTGCTGGTGATGGTCATGAGCTTTGCCGCCTGTACCCCCAGCGAGACCAACAATACCGAAGATACCAAGGCCACCGAGACTGAGGAGACCAAGGGTGAGAACACCGTCAAGGCAATGACCTATGCGGAGTACGCCGCCGCTGCGGTGGACAGCGATGTGATCATCGAGGCCTATGTTCAGGGCCATCAGGACTGGTGGAGCGAAAAAATTACCGTCTACGCACAGGATAAGGACGGCGGCTACTTCATCTATGAGATGGCCTGCACCGAGGCGGACGCTGCCAAGCTGGTGCCCGGCACCAAGATCCGTGTCACCGGCAAGAAGGCCGAGTGGGCCGGTGAGGTGGAGATCACCGAGGCTACCTTTGAGATCATCGAGAACGATACCTACATTGCAGAGGCTGCCGATCTGACCAGCCTGTTGGGCACCGATGACATGATCAAGCACCAGAATGAGCTGGCTGCCTTCAAGGGCCTGACCCTGGAAAAGGTGGAGTACAAGAACGGCGAGCCCGGTGACGACATCTATGTGACCGTGGGCTATAACGGCGCTTCTTACAGCTTCTGTGTGGAGAGCTATCTCACCGGCCCCAGCACCGAGGTCTACAAGGCATTTGAGACTTTGAAGGTGGGCGACAAGGTGGATATCGAGGGCTTTGTCTACTGGTACGAGGGTATCAATACCCACATTACTGCTATCTCTCTGGCAAAGTAATATCTGGGAAGACGTGCGAAAGCACGTCTTCTTTTTTACTGCATTGGGCAATCGGTTTCTTGTGCATTGTGCCCGGAATGAAAGAAAGAAAATTGGTTGTTTCATCAATGGAAAGATGATACATCTTTCGGTATAATATTATCTATCGGGCAGTGTGTCCAAAAACGAAAAGAGGAGAATGAACCATGCTGAATATGAAGAAATTGCTGGCAGCCTTGCTGGCGGTGGCTATGCTGCTTTCCATGGCGGCTTGCACCCCGGCCCAGACGGAGCCAAGCCAGGAGAGCACGGAAGAGACGGTAGAGGAGACTCAAACTGAGCCACAGGACTATGATGTTCCTGCGGATGCAGCCATTGCCCAGCTGCCCAAATATATGCACGACTCCTATGTGTCTTTGTGGGACGAGGAAGCCGGTGCACATCTGTTGCGCTTCCAGGCGGAAAACAGCGATGGCTATAAGGCTTATCAGGAGGAGCTGAAACAGGCAGGCTTTGAGCTGTACGACGAAAATACCATCGTGGACAACCTCTACGCTACCTGGACCAACGATGAGGTCAGTGCGACCACTATGTACATCCCCTCTCTGAACGAGGTGCGGATCATTGCGGAGCCCAAGGGCACCATGGCCCCCCGGGAGAGCGACAATGTGTACGAGGATAAGGGCGTGGAGCCTGTGATGGCCATGGTCGGTACCCATTACAAGGCCGGTAAGGACAACGGTATGTGCTTCATCTTCCGTCTGGCAGATGGCAGCTTCATCATCGAGGACTCCGGTCACAATGCACAGGATCAGTCCAAGGCCATCTATCAGACCCTGTGCGAGCTGTCTGGTCAGGAGGATAATATCGTCATCGCCGCCTGGATCTTCTCCCATTTCCACGGCGACCATACCGGCGGCTTCTACAATTTCACCAAGTATTACAGTGACAAGGTGACCATTGAGAAGTTCATCTGGAATTACCCCACCGAGCAGACCTTCACCATGAACGATAAGATCCTGGCGCAGAAAGAAAACATGCTGACCAATGTGGAATCCTATCCCGATGCCGAGATCATTGAGGCACACCCGGGCCAGGTCTACTACATCCGCAATATGAAGTTTGAGGTGCTGAGCACCCTGGATCTACTGCCCTGGCAGGATATCCCCTTCTTCAACAACACTTCTCTGGTGCTGCGGATGTACTTTGGGGACAATGTGATCACCATGATGGGCGACTGCGGCCCCAAGGAATCCGAGGTGCTGCTGGGTGCCTACGGTGATTACCTGAAGACCGACATCCTCCAGGTGACTCACCACGGCTACATCGGTGCCAGCGCAGAGCTGAACGAGGCGCTGGATCCCACTGTCGCCCTGTGGCCTGTTTCCAATGTCCATCACATCAGCTACAAGTATGAGGAGCACAATAAGCCTCTGCTGGATGTGGAGAACACATACGTGGCTGGTACCAATGTGACGGTGATCCCTCTGCCGTTCAACGCAGAAACCGTCAAGACCTGGGTCCAGTACGACTGGAACGTCAAGAACTGAACCAAATAAAAAGCAGGCCCTGCGTGACGCAAGTGCACCTGTAAAATGAAAGTAGACACTCACAAAAGTGTGGGTGTCTACTTT
>CAZGTR010000065.1:0-7139 GCA_964528715.1 uncultured Oscillospiraceae bacterium
GCATATTTTTGCCAGCCATAAGTTCAACGATTGCAATGATTTTTCTGTTTTGAGATGCTGTTGCTCAATGGGTGCATTGTAGGTACGAAAACCCTTACTGTTACGAGCCTTTTTCGCATAAAAATAACGAACCGACAGTCGATAATTGTATCAACTGTCGGTTCTGCTATGGTGCCGGTGGCCGGACTCGAACCGGCACGCTGTCGCCAGCGGTGGATTTTGAGTCCACTACGTCTACCATTCCATCACACCGGCAGGTGCTTATATAGTATAGTACATCTTTGCAAAAAAAGCAAGAAAAATTTTTGCTTTTTTAAGAAATGGGATGGGCGGCGATATAGGCATCCAGAACCTCTCCTGCAATGAGCACCATTCGGGCGCAGGGACGGACCTTATAATACTCCGCCGTTCGGGGACTGGGGGCGGGATCCGTGGGCGGATCGTTTAGGATCTCCCGGCAGATGATACTGCCTGCACGGTCTCGAAAAGCAGCTGCCAGCTCCTGGATCCGGGCGTAGTGATCTTTTTTGAGCTCGATATCTGAAATGTCATCGTAGCCGTACAGAAGGCCGGCTACCATTGCCATGCCGCTGACGGCACCACAGACCTCTCGCAGCCGTGCCATGCCTCCACCAAAGGAGGAGCTGAGCCGCAGAGCCATTTTGGGCTCCAGCCCTGTCACATCCTCAAAGGCCAGCAACACGGATTGGGCACAGTTATATCCCTGCAAAAATAGTTCTGCTGCTTTCATGCCATGATCCATCGGAAACACCTCCATTTTCTTCTGCTATTGTAGCATGGGCAGTGGCCCTTGTCAAATACGGGGAAACTCCGCCCCGAAGGGCGGAGTTAGGAAAATTTATGAGCACGAAGTATTGCGCAGTGTGCGCTCTTTCTGCGCCCGGAGCAGCCAAAACAGGCCCAGCTCCAGAGCAAAGGTGATGACCCAGGAAATGGGATAGGAAATGTACAGGCAGTTCAAGGTGTGATATTCCGGAATGCGGAAAATGGTCATGATCCAGCCGATGCGCATACCGCATACGCCCAAAATGGAAATGAGCATAGGGGAGAAGGAGGCACCAAGGCCACGCAGAGCACCGCTGGTCACATCCATCACACCGCACAGGAAATAGGGCAGGCAAACATAGCTCATTCGCAGAATGCCGTATTCGATGGCCTCTGCCGAGTCGGTGATGTAGATGGGCAGTAGCTCCGGCGCCAGGGCGTACAGACCGCCGCCAACTACGATACCCACAACTGCAACGCAACCCAAACATACCCATAGGATCCGGTTGACACGCTTATGCTGGCCGGCACCTTCGTTCTGACCAATGAAGTTCAGAGCCGTCTGGTGGAAGGCGTTCATGGTGGCGTAGGCAAAGCCTTCGATGTTGGAAGCAGCAGCGTTGCCAGAGATGACGATATCACCGAAGGAGTTGACCGAGGACTGGACGATCACATTGGAGATGGAGAACATGGAGCCCTGAATACCGGCGGGAATGCCCAGACGCATCATCTTAGACAGCTGGGCCTTGTAGAAATGCATCTTTTGGGGATGAAAACGGCAGGCATCCGTGCGTTTCATCAGTGCCCGGACCACAAGTACGGCAGAAATGCCCTGGGAGATGGTGGTGGCCAGGGCAACGCCGTCCACATTCATGCCACAGATGGCCACGAAGAACAGGTTCAAGATCACATTGACCACACCGGCGATGGTCAGATAGATCAGTGGGCCCTTGGTGTCGCCGGCGGCACGCAAAATGGCGGCGGCGAAGTTATACACCATGTTAAAGGTAATGCCGAAGAAGTAGATACGCATATACACGGCGGACAGGGGCAGGACGTTTTTCGGGGTGTCCATCCACCGCAGGAAAGTCTCGGAGAAGCTAACGCCCACGACGGTCAGAATCACGCCACTGACCAGCGCCAGGGGCAGGGCGGTGTGTACCGTTCGGTGCAGCGCCGTCTCGTCCCGGCTGCCGATGGCATGGGCAGTGCAGACACCGGCGCCCACGGACAGGCCGATGAACAGGTTGACGATCAGATTGGTGATGGAGCCGGTGGCACCCACGGCACCTACGGAAATGCTGCCGCAATACTGGCCCACCACCACAAGATCGGCGGCGTTGAACAGCAGCTGCAGCAGGCTTGTCAGAATGATGGGGATTGTATAGCTGATGATGTTTGAAAACAGCGGGCCATGAAGCATATCCTGCTTAAAGCGTTTCATCGAAATTCTCTTCTTTCTATTATATTCATTGGGTAAAAATATTATAGCCGATTTTGTGGAAAGTGCAAGGGCTATTTGGCCTTTCTTTTCCTTGACAGGGGGAGAAGTTCATGTTATAACGGTTAAAAGCAGGAAAGGACGATGTTCGATGACAAAAACGCAGATCAACGAGCTGGTGGCAGCCCAGCGGAAGTATTTTCAGACGGGAGCGACGCTGACGCTCCAAAAACGTCGGGAGGCGTTGAGGCGGCTGAAAATAGCCTTGACGGAAAATGAGGCGAGGATCAATGAGGCGTTGTGCGCCGACTTGGGGAAATCCGCCTTTGAAGGCTATATGTGCGAGACGGGACTGGTCATCAGCGAGATCACCTATATGCTCCGGCATTTGGACCGCTTTGCCCGGGAAAAGCGGATGCGTACCCCTCTGGCTCAGTTCTGTTCCCGGAGTTTTGTCAAGCCCATGCCTTATGGCGTGACGCTGATCGTCAGCCCCTGGAATTATCCGCTGCTTCTGACCCTGGATCCGCTGGTGGATGCGCTGGCGGCGGGCAATACGGCCATCGTCAAGCCCAGCGCCTATGCGCCAAACACGGCGGCGCTGCTGGAAAAATTGCTGACAGATCTGTTCCCCAGGGAATATGTGGCGGTGGTCACCGGCGGACGGGCCGAGAATACCTGGCTGCTGGAGGAAAAATTCGACTACATTTTCTTTACAGGCAGTAAGGCTGTGGGCAGGACCGTGCTGGAAAAGGCGGCACCACATCTGACTCCGGTGACTCTGGAACTAGGTGGGAAAAGTCCGTGTATCGTGGATAAAAGCGCCGACCTCCCCCTGGCGGCCCGGCGGATCGTGTTTGCCAAATTCCTGAACTGCGGGCAGACCTGTGTGGCACCGGACTACATTTTGTGCCACAAGGATGTGAAAACGGAACTTCTGCGCCATATTTGCGCCGAGATCACCCGGCAATTCGGGGAAGATCCCCTGGAAAATGAGAATTACGGCAAGATCGTCAACGAAAAGCACTTTGAAAGGATCCTGGGGCTGATCGATGAAAAGAAAGTGGTCACAGGCGGTCGATGGGAAAAACAAATACAGAAGATCGCACCTACGGTCATGGACGGCGTGACCTGGTTCGATGCCGTGATGGGGCAGGAGATCTTCGGGCCGGTGCTGCCGGTGCTGACTTTCGAAACGGCGCAGGAGGTCATCGATACGGTGAATGACCACGAAACGCCCCTGGCGCTGTATGTTTTTGCACGGGACAGAAAGTTCATTTCACAAATCACCGCTCGCTGCCCATTTGGCGGCGGCTGTATCAACGACGCTGTGATCCATCTGGCCACCAGCAACATGGGCTTCGGTGGCATGGGGGAGAGCGGCATGGGCGCTTATCACGGCAAAGTGGGATTTGACACCTTTACCCATTACAAGAGCATGGTGGACAAAAAGACCTGGCTGGATCTGCCTATGCGCTATCAGCCGTATGGAAAAACGGCAGAAAAGCTCATTCATTTCTTTCTGAAGTGATGAGTGGCTGCAAGAAACCACCGTTTATGGTATCATGACGATACACAAAAAGTACCAAAGGAGAAGAAAATGAGAAAAAAGAAACGCCTTTTTGCACTGTTACTGGCGCTTGCTGTGCTGCTGTCGCTGCTTGCCGGGTGCGCCCAGGTGGAAAGCACCGGTGTACCGGAGAGTACCGGGGAACACAACCATGTGGATGTGGATGACAATGGCCTGTGCGACAGCTGCGCTCAGTCGGTGCTGGTCAGCTTCGATTTTTATGCGCTGAATGACCTCCACGGCAAATTCGACGACACGGCTACCAATATTGGTGCCGACGAGTTGACCACCTATCTGAAAGAAGCGGTGGCGGCATCCCAGAACGGCTACATCCTGTCCACCGGCGATATGTGGCAGGGCAGCGCCGAGTCCAATATGACCTACGGTGCCCTGATGACCGATTGGATGAACGAGCTGGATTTTGTCTCCATGACCCTGGGCAATCACGAATTTGACTGGGGCAGAGAATACATCGAAAGCAATCTGGAACTGGCGGAATTCCCCTTTCTGGCCATCAATATCTATGAGCGGGACACGGATACCTTAGCGTCCTATTGCAGCCCCTCGGTGATGATCGAAAGCGACGGTGTCCAAATCGGTATCATCGGGGCCATTGGTGATTGCTATTCCTCCATTATGCAGGACAAGGTGGCGGATGTGTACTTCAAGACAGGCTCTGAGCTGACAAAGCTGGTACAGCAGGAGTCGGAAAATCTCCGCTCTCAAGGGGCTGATTTCATCATTTACAGCCTCCACGACGGCTACGAACGTAGCGCCTCCGGTACGGTCACGCAACTGGGCAGCTATTATGACACAGCCTTGTCTGACGGCTATGTGGATCTGGTTTTTGAGGGACATATCCACAAAAACTATGTATTCCAGGACGAATACGGCGTTTACCATCTCCAGGGCGGCGGCGAAAACGACGGTCTGACCCATGCTGGCATCCAGTTTAACACCGCAAACGGCGGTGTCCAGGTGACAACAGCGGAATTCGTCTCCAATGATGTCTACGGCAAGCTGGAAGGTGACCCCATCGTGGACGAGCTGCTGGGCAAGTATGAAGAGCAGATCGGCGGCGCAGCCGAGGTTCTGGGCAAGAACGATTTTGACCGGAACAAGGGCACCATCGCCCAGCTGGTGGTCCAGCTGTATTATGAATTCGGTGTGGAAACCTGGGGAGACGAATATGATATCATCTTGGGCGGCGGTTTTATCTCCCCCAGAGACCCCTATAAGCTGGCTTCCGGGGATGTGACCTACGCCATGCTCCATACCCTCATGCCCTTTGACAATCAGCTGACGCTGTGTTCCATCCGGGGCTCGGATCTGCGGAGCAAATTCATCGAGACCCAGAACGACCGGTATTATATATACGGACAGTCGGAAAAGTGGGAGAACATCGACCCCAACGGGATCTATTATGTGGTGGTGGATGCCTACACGGCGACCTACGCTCCCAACCGGCTGACTGTCGTCAAGGAATACGAAGAAGCGGTGTATGCCAGAGATCTATTGGCCCAATATATCAAAGCGGGCGGCCTGACGACTACTACCAACGACGAAAATTATACCCTGACTACCATTGAGGAGATCCTGACCATTGGCAATGCACTTTCCGGCGGGCAGACCACCAGTGAAGCCTACTATGTCAAGGGTACGGTGCAGAGCATTGCCAGCACCCAGTATGGTAATTTGACCATTGTGGACGAAAAAGGAAACACGCTGTATGTATACGGCACGTATGACATCACCGGCAAGATCGGATTTGCCCAGATGGAAAACCCGCCTAAGGTGGGGGATACGGTGATCCTGTGTGCAGCGGTGCAAAACTATGTGCCCATGGGTGGGAGCCCGGTGATCGAGCTGTATCGGGCTCGTGTGATCGAAATGAACAGCTGAAGCATTCCCTGGCGGCTTGCGAGCCGCCGGGGAATTTATAATTTTGTGGAATATTTCGGGAAATAATTCGCAATTGGTACTGGAATATCGATAATGGATGTGCTATAATGTCTGTGATAATTTGTGGTTTTATGCCATTTGCGTGACTGCACCCTTTTTTTGTGCGAAGAGGGAGAAGGGGAGGGGCACATTGGGCCGGGAAAACCATAAAACGAATTCATAAGGAAGGTGCAAAATTGGAAAACTTCACCAAGTATAAGTTGAAGGCCGCCGATGAACTGCTGGGTGTTCTGCAAAATGTGGACAACATCTTCGTTCTGGCCTGCAACAAGTGTTTCAAAGAATTCGAAACACTGGAAGAACCGGAATGCGCTGAATTTGTGAAGCTTGCCACGGAAGCCGGCAAGACCGTCACAGGCACCGCAAACATCGATTTTCTGTGCAACAAGACCCTGACGGAGCAGAAGCTCCAGGGCCTGATCCCCGAGGGCACCCAGTGCGTGTTCGTCATTTCCTGCGGCCTGGGTATCCAGACTGTGGCAGCACTGCTGGATCTGCCGGTATACGCAGCCAGCAACTCTTTGAACTATACCGGTCACCACGGCATGGCTCTGACCAAGAAGGCCTGCGACGCCTGTGCACAGTGCTATCTGAACATCACTGGCGGCATTTGCCCCATCGTGGACTGCTCCAAGAGCCTGGTCAACGGTCAGTGCGGCGGTGCCAAGAATGGTAAGTGCGAGGTCGATCCCAATAAGGATTGCGCCTGGGCAAAGATCCAGGCTCGTCTGGAGGAGCAGGGCCGTCTGGAGGAGTTCAAGAACCAGCCCATCCAGATCCGTGACTATTCCAAGGTCAATGTGAAGGCCGTGCGGGAGTATGTGGACTCCATCCGGGACAGCCGATTCGCCGGTTACTACGGCGGTGTACATCCTGTGGAGGGCAAGGAGCAGACCGAGCATTTGGGTCTGGTGCGTTTCCCGGCACCCAAGGTCGCCGTGTTCCCTCTGTCCATGCACCTGGGCGCTCCCGCTACTGCCATTGTGGAAGTGGGCGATAAGGTCAAGGTGGGCCAGAAGATCGCAGAAGCCTCCGGCTTCATTTCTGCCCCGGTACATAGCAGCATCAGCGGTACGGTCATTGCCATTGAGGATCGGCCCCATGCCAACCGTGGGATGTGCCCTGCCATCGTGGTGGAAAATGACTTCCTGGATACTCCCCACGAGTCTGTCCAGCCCGCAAAGCCCCTGGAGGAGCTGACTCCCGCCGAGATCATCGACATCGTTAAGAATGCCGGTATCGTGGGCATGGGCGGTGCAGGCTTCCCCACCTATGTGAAGCTGAATCCCGGCAAGCCCATCGATGCTGTTTTGGTCAACGCCTGTGAGTGCGAGCCCATGCTGACTGCTGACCACCATGTGCTGCTGGAGTTTGCAGACG
>CAZGTR010000066.1:0-7001 GCA_964528715.1 uncultured Oscillospiraceae bacterium
GCTGACCGCCGAACTGGGCCTTGCCGCCCAGAGGCTGCTGGGTGACCAGTGCGTAAGGACCGGTGGAACGGGCGTGCATCTTATCATCGACCAGATGGTGCAGCTTCAAGTAGTAGGGATAGCCAACGGTGACCAGGTTGTCAAAGGGCTCGCCGGTACGGCCATCGTACAGGATGGTCTTGCCGTCTTCCCGCAGGCCAGCCAGCTTCAATGTATCACGGATGTCCTTCTCGTTGGCACCGTCGAACACGGGAGTTGCCACCTTCCAGCCCAGAGCCTTGGCAGCGTAACCCAGGTGAACTTCCAGCACCTGACCAATGTTCATACGAGAAGGCACGCCCAGGGGGTTCAGCACCACATCCAGGGGAGTGCCGTCTGGCAGGAAGGGCATATCCTCTTCCGGCAGGACTCTGGAAACGACGCCCTTGTTACCGTGACGACCAGCCATCTTATCGCCCACGCCGATTTTACGCTTCTGCGCCAGATACACACGGACAGACTTGGTCACGCCAGGAGCCAGCTCGTCGGAATTTTCCTTGGTGAACACCTTCACGTCCACAACGATACCGGAAGTACCGTGGGGCACCTTCAAAGAGGTATCCCGGACTTCTCTTGCCTTTTCACCGAAGATAGCCCGCAGCAGGCGCTCCTCGGGAGTCAGCTCAGTCTCACCCTTGGGAGTGACCTTACCAACCAGGTAATCACCGGCATGGACCTCAGCGCCCACACGGATGATACCGTTCTCATCCAGATCCTTCAAGGTATCCTCACCCACATTGGGGATATCACGGGTGATCTCCTCGGGTCCCAACTTGGTATCCCGGGCCTCGGTCTCGTACTCCTCGATGTGGATGGAGGTGAACACGTCCTCCCGGACCAGACGCTCGTTCAGCAAAATGGCGTCCTCGTAGTTATAGCCTTCCCAGTTGACGAAGCCGATGAGCACATTCTTGCCCAGGGCCACTTCGCCGCCGGAACAGGAAGGACCATCAGCAATGATCTCCTCGGTATCCACCCGGTCGCCCACCTTAACAATGGGTCTCTGGTTGACGCAGGTGCCCGCATTGCTCCGGGCGAACTTGGTCAGGTGGCACACCTCGGTCTCACCGTCGTCGTAACGCAGGGAGATATCAGTAGCGGAAACAGCAGTGACAACGCCGGGCTTCTTGGCCTTGATACAGACCTCGGAGTCCACAGCAGCCTTGTGCTCGATACCAGTGGCAACGATAGGCGGCTCGGTGGTCAGCAGCGGCACAGCCTGGCGCTGCATGTTAGCGCCCATCAGTGCACGGTTTGCGTCATCGTTCTGCAGGAAGGGAATGAAAGAAGTTGCGATGGAGATCATCATTCTGGGAGACACGTCGATATAGTCGATGACATCCCGGTCCACTTCGATGATCTCGTTGCGGTGACGGCAGGTGATACGGGCATTTGCCAGGCAGCCGTTCTCGTCCAGAGGCTCATTAGCCTGGCCAATGTAGAAACCATCTTCCACATCAGCAGTCATGTAGTCGATCTGGTCCGTCACCTGACCGGTGGTCTTGTCCACCTTCCGGTAAGGTGCTTCCACGAAGCCGTACTCATTGATCTTGGCAAATGTAGCCAGATAGTTGATCAAGCCGATGTTGGGACCTTCGGGGGTCTCGATGGGGCACATACGACCATAGTGAGTATAGTGGATATCACGCACATCGAAGGACGCACGCTCCCGGCTCAAACCGCCGGGGCCCAGTGCAGACAAACGACGCTTGTGGGTCAGCTCTGCCAAGGGGTTGTTCTGATCCATGAACTGAGACAGCGGGGAGGAACCGAAGAATTCCTTGATCACAGCAGTCACAGGACGGATATTGATCAGGCTCTGGGGGGTCACAGTGTCCAGATCCTGCACGGTCATCCGCTCCCGGATCACACGATCCAGACGACTGAAGCCAATACGGAACTGGTTCTGCAGTAGCTCACCCACGCAACGCAGGCGGCGGTTGCCCAGATGGTCAATGTCATCGGGAGTGCCGATGCCCATTGCCACGCAGTTGAGGTAGTTGATGGAAGCCATGATATCATCCACGATGATATGCTTGGGGATCAGATCATCGATCCGGTCAGCAATGGCTTCTTCCCAGTCGATATTCTCGGTAGCCAGCATTTCCCGCAGCACTGGGAAGTAGACCTTCTCCTTCACGCCATAAGCGGCAGGGTCGAAGTCCACGAAGTCAGCCATGTCAACCATGTTGTTGGAGAACACCTTGACATTGCTGTCGCCCACCTTTACCACAGCCTCGTTCACGCCACGCTTAGACAGCTCATGGGCCATCTCACGGGAGATAAAGTCACCAGGCATGACCAGGATCTCGCCGGTCATAGGATCAGCAATGGGCTCAACAGCCTCCTGTCCTGCCAGACGAGTCCAGATGTCCATCTTCTTATTGAACTTGTAACGGCCCACACGGCTCACATCGTAACGGCGAGCGTCGAACAGCAGGCCTTCCAAATGGGAAATGGCAGTCTCCACCGTGGGAGGCTCACCGGGACGCAGGCGGCGGTAGATCTCCAGCAAGGACTCTTCACGGGTCTTACAGGGATCCTTCTCAATGGTGGCGATGATCCGCTCGTCCTCACCGAACATAGCCTTGATCTGCTCATCGGTGTTGACACCCAGGGCACGGATCAAGCTGGTAATGGGCAGCTTGCGGTTCTTGTCGATACGGACCCAGAACACATTGGAGTTATCAGTCTCATACTCCAACCATGCGCCACGGTAAGGAATAACAGTCGCAGTATAGGTATGCTGGTCGGCCTTGTCCACTTCATGACCGTAATACATACCAGGGGAACGAACGATCTGAGAAACAATGACACGCTCTGCACCGTTGATCACAAAGGTGCCGCCGTTGGTCATAATGGGGAAATCGCCCATGAAGATTTCCTGTTCCTTGATCTCATCAGTCTCGGTATTGCGCAGGCGCACCCGGACCTTGATGGGCTTTGCATAGGTAGCGTCCCGCTCCTTGCACTCCTCGATGGTATACTTAGGCTTGTCTTCCATGGAGAAATCCAGGAAGCTCAGCTCCAGTTTACCGGAGAAGTCGGTGATGGTGCCGACATCCTTGAATACATCCCGCAGTCCCTCTTCCAGGAACCACTGATAGGAATCCTTCTGGATCTTCAGCATATTGGGGATCTCCAGGATCTCCTTGTACTTTGCGTAGGACTTACGCATGGTCTTGCCGAACAGTTCGTCCTTGACCATTGCCATATAGATCATCACAGCCTTTCTTTCGGCTTTCGCCTGAATGATGTGTTGCTTACAAGTTTGATACGCTCGGTTCGGTTGTCAATTTTAACAGCTTCGGTACTTGACACCCGCCATATTCTGTGGTAATATACCCATGCTGGGTCAAAGGCACAGATAGGCATACTATCACAGTATGGAAAACCATTGTACACCATTTCTCTTTTTTTGTCAATCCATTTTCGTAAATTTTCCCCGGGTTTTTCCCGGATTTTTTTATTTTCAAACATACAGCAAGGCCACCGGTTTGAACCGGTGGCCTTTTCTCTTACATCCCGCTGCGGCGGCGCAGATTTTCTTCTTCTTCCAAAAACTGCTGCGAAATGATCTGGCAGATCATCCCCTGCTCGATCAGCTCATGTACCTGCTCAAAGGTGACCCATCTGGCGTCATCCGTCTCCCCGGGCAGCAAGACCACTTCCGACAGCGGCACCCGTGCCCGCAGGCAGTAGTGGTCATAAAAGGTATGCTCATCCTTGGTGGTACGCAGGTACTCAAACTCCGCCGGTGCCCGGCAGATCCCGGTCTCCTCCCGCAGTTCCCGGACAATGGCAGTCAAACTGTCCTCCCCTGCCTTGGCGGCACCGCCGGAATTCTCCCAGGTTCCCGCAAAAGACTTCTCCGGTGCCCGGCGGGTCAGCAGCAGCTTTCCCTCGCCGTCATAGACCCAGACGCACACCACCAATCCGAATTCTCCCTCGCCCCAGGGCTCTCCCCGGCGATGGAGCCGCCCGGTCCTGCACCGGGCGCTGTCATAAATGTCATTCCACTCTATCATATCAATCCAATGTCCCCGCTTTATCCCGGTAAGCGCTTTCCAGCGGACTTTCCGCCGCCGCTTCCTTTTGATACCGGCCCACCACATTGGCTGCCAGCTCCACCGGCAGCAATGTTCCTGCCCCGGCCACACATCCGCCAGGGCAGGCCATGCCCTCCAGCAGATATCCATCGTACTTCCCTGCCTTCGCCAGGGTCATCAGCTTCCGGCATTCCCGCAAGCCCTCCGCCCGGTTGGTTTTCACTTCCCGATCCGGATCCGTTTCCCGAATGAGCTTCGTCACGGCTCCGGCAACACCCCCGGATACCGCAAATCCACGGCCCGCCGCCGTGCCCTCATTTAGATCCGCCATCGGCTCGATGGTCTCAAAATCGATTTCCTTTGCCTCAAACATCCCCTGCAATTCCTCGAATGTCAGCACAAAGTCCACATCCGAGCGGATATCCTCCCGGATGGCCTCCAGCTTCTTGGCAGCGCAGGGCCCTACAAAGACCACCTTGCAGCCGGGATATTGCTTTTTCATCAGCCGTGCGGTGTAGACCATGGGTGTCAGGGTCATGGAAATATTTTTAGTCTCCCCAGGGAACAGCTTGTAGATCATGGAATGCCAGGCCGGGCAGCAGGAAGTTGCCATATACTTCTGCTCCGCCGGGACCTTTTCCAAAAAATCCTTCGCTTCTTCGATGGTACACATATCCGCCCCCACCGCCACCTCCACGATGCGGCTGAAGCCCAGCTTCTTCATAGCAGCAATGAACTTGCCCGGGGTGGAATGCTTTCCAAACTGCCCGATAAAGGCCGGGGCCACAATGGCAACGACCTTATCCCCTTTCAAAATGGACTGGATCACCTGGAAGATCTGTCCCTTGTCCACAATGGCACCAAATGGGCAGGACACCAGACACATACCGCAGGAAACGCACTTATCTTGATTAATAACTGCCTTTCCGTTTTCATCCGTCACGATAGCATCCATCCCGCAAGCCGCAACACAGGGCCGCTGCAAATGGATGATCGCATTGTAAGCACAGGCCTTGGCACACTTGCCACACTTGATACACTTATCCGGATCGATATAGCTTTTGCCGTTAACAAAGGAAACTGCATCCTTTGGGCACACCTTCTGGCAGGACGCCGCCAAACAGTTCTGGCAACTTTCCGTCACCCGGTACTGGTTCGTTGGGCAGCCATGGCAGGCATAGGGAATGATGTTGACCAGCGGCGGCTCATAGTACTGCTCTGCGATAGCCGCATTATCCATACCCTCGGTCATCAGATGTCGTGTTTGGATGGGGCGAACAGACAATCCCATGGCAAGGCGCACTCGCTCACCGGCAATGGCCCGCTCCAAAAACACCGACTCCCGGTGCAACGGTTGATCCCCGGGGACGATCACATAAGGCAGATCCTCTGCCTTGGTGTAATCGCCGCCATCGTAGGCCATCCGGGCCACTTCGGTAAATACTTTCTTTCGAATATCCGTGATCAGAGACGGAATGCCACGCATTGTTATATCCTCCCGCAAAATGGTCTGTTTCATCTATATTTCAATAATTTCGCCATCATTATAACAAAAAAGTTCCATTAGTCAATAGTATCGTTTGCTTTCCCAATATCTGCCTTTATCCCTTACATTTCGCCACTTTGTAAACATTTTTGATAAAAGCAGAAAATCGCTTTACTTTCCGTTTAAAATTTCGTATGATATTAGAAACACATTCTAAAAGTGAGGTTTTGCCCTTATGGAAGAATTCAACGACACCCTATCCCCCGAGGAAGCTGAGCCAACTCCTTCCGTTTCTCCTCGCCAGCGCCCCCGGCTCACCTATTATCTGCTGATTGGGATCTTTGGTTGTGTTTTTTTGCTCAGCGCTGTGTACCTTGGGCACTATTTCTGGCAGAGTCATCAAGCTTCCTCCGGTTACGAAAATCTGGCCTCCATCCGTGAAAGCCTAAAGAACGAAGCTTCTGACGTTTCCACCGCTCCCACATTGCCGGAATACACAAATACGCCCACCGACGCCACAACAGAGGCCACCGTTCCAACGATGTTGCCGGAAATGGAGGCACTGTATCAGCTGAACAACGATATCGTCGGTTGGCTTACCATCTCCGGTCTGCGGGTAGACTATCCCGTCATGCAAACACCGCTTAGTCCGAACTACTATCTGTACCGGGATTTTGACGGTTCTGACAGTAACGTTGGTTGTCTCTACGTTCGAGAGTCCTGCGATGTGTTCTCCCCGTCAGATAATGTGGTGATCTACGGACACGCCATGAAGACCGGCGATATGTTCGGTCGTCTGGCCTGGTATCGGGACAAATCCTATTTTGAAAAACACCCCACTTTTACATTTGACACCCTTTATGAGCACCACACCTACCAGATTTTCGCCGTCTTCAAAACCAGCGGCACATACGGTGTCGGCTATCCGTATCATCTGTTCAACGAAGCCAAAAGCGAAGAAGAATTCGATCAATTCATTGCAGATGTAAAAGGCGCCGCCTTTACCTCCGGCGGTTACGCAGGTGGCAGCTTCTATGATACTGGTATCACCCCCAAATATGGTGACAAGCTCCTCACCCTCTCCACCTGTGAATACTCTGTCCGGGACCCCGACGGTGAGAAGAACGGCCGTTTTGTGATCATGGCCGTCCGGATCGACTAAGCTTCATATTTACCACCGCAAAGCCAAGTAAAAATAGCAGATATCCGGTTGGGTATCTGCTATTTCTGGCATTTGACAAAAAATTTCATAACATTGTGGCTTTTCCGCCGTTCAGCCGTCAGCCAGCAACAGTCCGAGGAGCTGTTGCATTTAGATGGGTTTGAATCCCCTTACTTATTAAAAAACACCCAACCACTGATGTGGTTGGGTGTTTCAGTCTGTCAAAAAACTACCAATACTCCCTGATTTGTGATATAATATTCAC
>CAZGTR010000067.1:0-6917 GCA_964528715.1 uncultured Oscillospiraceae bacterium
GCAGAACGGCATTTTACAATTTTTCAACTTAGGTGAACTTCGAATTGGGTTGACTTCGAATGATCGTGGGGCCTTACATTTTATAAAAAACTCTATTATCGTATCTTACTTTCACAAATGAATGCAGATAGCTGTTGTTTGGCCTGCTGGGATGCCATGAGATCGCCTGCGGTGCTTTGCTTTCCGTATTTCTTTGCACTTAGAAAAAGGATTTGCGGCTGCGCAGCCGTGTGCTGGCAAAATGCTTCCTGGAAATTCTCGCTGGTAGAATTGCTGACCACGATGAACTTCTTTGGCACATTCAAATACTGCTCCAGCAGATCTTCACGGCCTTGGAAATAGCAATTGCTACGCTCATTGAAAATAAAGAAATTGGCGTTGGGATGATCACAGTAATTGGGCATGATGAAATATACCATTTTGCTTTTGCAAATGGTGTCCAGCAGATCACATTCCGGATCTGAAAAATACGGACAACTTTCCCTCGCACGAAAGCACTCGTATTCACATCCGCCGCACGGCTGGATGTGAATATCCTAAAACGATAAAATGTTCGCATTTTGGATGATGTCCTGGATGACCCGGGCAATGTGGTTGCAATTGCCGTTTTTTCGTCCGCTGAATGATATGACGGTGACCATGGCATTCACTCCTTTATTTTTCAAGGAAAAATACCCCGCTCTCCCCTATTTGTAAATATTCTTGTTTTTGAGGCAAATTCTGCTTTACAATTTAGGGAAAGAAAGGTAAAATGGTGGTAGGAATGGAACCATGTTTCCGACAGGAGGAATCTATCATGAGTGTTAAAAGAATTGGCGTTCTGACCAGCGGTGGCGATGCCCCGGGCATGAACCCCTGTGTCCGTGCGGTGGTGCGTACCGCCATGTACCATGGTATCGAGTGCTACGGCATCCGCAGAGGCTGGAATGGCCTAATCACCGGTGATATCGTGAAATTGGACGAAAAAAGCGTCTCCCACACCATCAACCGGGGCGGCACCATCCTGTATACCGCCCGCAGCAAGGACTTTATGACGGAGGAAGGCCAGCGAAAAGCCGTCTCCACCTGCAAATTTCTGGGCCTGGACAGCATCGTTGCCATAGGCGGCGACGGCACTTTCCGGGGCGCATTGGCGCTGAGCAAATACGGCATCAATGTCATCGGCATCCCGGCCACCATTGACAATGACATCAGCTGTACCAACTACTGCATCGGCTTCGACACCGCTGCCAACACTGCCATCGAGTGCATCGATAAGCTGCGGGACACCATGCAGTCCCATGAGCGTTGCTCTGTGGTGGAGGTCATGGGCCGCAATGCGGGATATCTGGCCATGTACGTGGGCCTGGCTGTGGGTGCAACGGCAGTTCTGGTGCCGGAAGAACCTATTGACTTCGAACGGGATGTGATCGAGAAGATCCGTCAGGCCCGGTTCAATGGCTTTACCCACTACATGATCGTAGTGGCTGAGGGCGCCGGTTCCGCTGCTGACATTGCCGCCAAGATCAAGGATACCATCGACCTGGATCCTCGGGTGACGGTCCTGGGTCACATCCAGCGTGGCGGTACACCTACCGGTCGTGACCGGGTCAATGCCACTAAAATGGGCTACTCCGCCGTGGAGCTGCTGCTGGCAGGTAAGAACAACCGAATCGTCTGCACCAACGATGGTCACTTCACCGATGTGGATATCGACGAGGGCCTTGCTATGCACAAGGGTATCCAGCAGATGGAAGTTGATGTGCTGGCAGCCATGACCGGTCTGTGATACACGCACTATATAAACCCAAAAAACAGAGCTGTGTGCCTAATGCGCACAGCTCTGTTCGTTATCACAGGCTAGAAAGATATGCCTTCTGCACTGGGGTAATGCGGTAGCTTTCTTTTGCCTTTTGGATGGCCTTGCGATGGACCCAGAGGGGCAATTTCCGCTGCTCCAGATAGGAAACAGTTGGATCCCATTGCTTCGCCAGGGCGGTTGCAAAGAACCAGGCGATCATCATATTGACATAGTATTCATCGGAAGAAACGGAAGCGGCAAGCTCCAAATATTCCGGACGGAAATCATCATCCAGGTAGTAGCGCATGAGGCAGAGCAGACCGAACCGGCAGGTGTAGGTATGCTGGGATGTGATCCAACGGCACAGGATCGGCAATAACACTTCCCTGTTATTGCGCAATACTTTGGGCGATATGGTATCGCAGACGGCCCAGTTATCGACATACGGAAGAAAGACTTCCAGTGCCTGAATACAAGCTTTAAAATCGGTGATTTGCGAAATGAGAATGCCGTGGAGCATATTTTCGTCGTAATATCGGTGGGGCAATTCCGCAAAGAAGTCCCCTTCCCTTCCGTGCAGACGCTTTGCCAGTTTCCGAAGGGTCGGAACACGGACGCCAATCACCAGTTCCCGTGGGATCGTGGGGATGAGCTTGGCGTGGAAATCGGCATAAGTATCATCTTGAAGCAAAAACAGTTCATCTAAAATGGTCATTTGATCACACTTTCAATATGAAAAAGGTCTGCTGAAGTAACATTCGGCAGACCTTTATGCTTTTGGATGGCATTTTTCGTATACGGATTTCAGTTTCTGATCGATCATGTGGGTGTACAGCTGGGTGGAAGAAATGTCGCTGTGGCCCATCAGCTCCTGCAAAGAGCCCAGATCTGCGCCGTTTTCCAGCAGATGAACGGCGAAGCTGTGACGCAGGGTGTGGGGCGTGATGTCCTTGTCAATGTGGGCGGACTGCTGATAATGCTTCAAGATCTTCCAGAAGCCCTGTCGGCTCATCCGAGCACCACTGACATTTACGAACAACGCTTTCTCGTTGGGATCTGCAAGCATTCCCATGCGGATATCATTGATATAAGCACCCAGTGAACGGAGCGCTGCAGGATACAGCGGAATGGTGCGCACCTTTTTGGCAGCAGAACACTTGACGGTGCCCATTTCCAGGTTTACATCGTCGATGTCCAGATCGATCAGCTCAGAGACACGCATACCGGTGGCATACATCACCTCCAGCATGGCTTTGTCCCGGAAGCCCTTGGCGTCTACACAAACTGGCTGGCTGAGTAACAGCTCGATCTCACGCCCGGTGAGAATCTGGGGCAACTTCTTCTCTCCCCGGTCCACATGGATATCCGATACCGGAGATTGCTCCAAAAAGCCGGATGAAACCAGATAACCGAAGAAATTCTTCAGGCTTGCCAAGCTCCGGGAAACAGTAGCGCCGGAACGGCCTTCGGACTCCAAATGAGTCAAATACTGGCTGATATTCACTTGTGCAGCGTCCACAATTTCGATCTCCACTGTGCTACGCAGCCAGTCAGAAAACTGGCGAATGTCACGCATATAAGAGGAAATGGTATTTGCGGAAGCTTGCTTTACCTTGGACAGGTAATTCTCATAAGCGCCAATCAAATCCAGCATGAGATCGCAAACCTTCCTATTGTTTCGTATGCTTGCACACGTTTCGCCAAAGTGACGAAGCGCTACAAGGATCTGCAATTCCGATAGAAACCACGACAGGGCTACCATCATTCCACAGCTGTGCTTGACGGGCAAGTATGACACTGCTGTATAGTGAAATTGAAAATGAAATCACGGAGAAAACCGGAATTGAAGAAACAAAATCAGAAAAGCGATACATACAACCAGCAATAAGCAGACGATCGATACACAACAACGTGCACATCATGGCGGGAAAAATGCTCCATTGCGGTTGCAAACAGGCTCCCAGTCCAACACCCGAAGGGGTAAAGAAAATGAATAGCAAAGCAGGCCTGTGCTTGCAAAAGAAAATGACTGCGGAACCGTTTAATATATCCTTCTTATCCGGTTACAAATGAATGGACGGAAAAAGGACATAATGACCCTTGTTGATTACAATTGCATGAATACTATACTCCAAACCGGCCCAAAATGCAAGTGCTTTTGGTTAAATTTACGATTTTTGTAAATTATGCCGATTTTTTATGTTAACGACGTTATGTTTACACAGGGAACTTGAAGCAAGTCTTGTTTATCATTTTGAATGATTTTGGCACATATAGGGGATGAAACAGCAAATAAACCACTAAATATAGAAAGTGCAGGATTACTTGCAAAAATATAAGGCAGGTAAATGCAATTTACCTGCCACCAAAAATTGTGCAACTTAACGATATCGCCTGCTTTTGTTTTTCATTGGTCCTTTTTTATTTCCAGACAGAAAAGCTACCAAAACACTGCTGACCGCAATGATCGTAAATGTTGTGCCCACCGCCTGGTATTTACCACCAAAAAACAAAGCAGTGATGGCCAGCAGCGTCAGAAAGTAGCAGCCACCTGAAAGCATACTGATCTGTAGCCGCAGACGTTTTATTTTCCCCACTGCGGTAAAGCAGCCTGCAATGGCTGCAATGGCGAGGATCCCCATTGCAGCGTAACCAATACTCCCCTCTTGGATCCGTTCAGCACCTAACAGCCATGCGATGACCGTGGCACCCAAAAGCGTTACAGCGATACTCATCAGAACCCCTATGCCAAGTCCTGCCGGAATTGAAAGTGCGGTGCCTGTTGATTTTTTAAACGATTTCATGGACCTCCCTCCTTTTGCTTAAGCCTATTGGCCCATGGATGAAAAAAGAACCGGGACAGACCAGAAAGTCTGTCCCGGTAGGGATCGTGATTTACTTGGACATCTGTGCGACCATTGCGTCCAGCAGTGCTTTTGCCTTTTCTTGGCTCTGACCAACAGCGGTGTAATAGAACTTCACCTTGGGCTCCGTACCGGAGGGACGTGCGATGACACTTCCCTGCTGGCCCAGGATCAACTCCAGCACATTGGACTTGGGCAGATCGATGACAGTCTCGTTTCCAGTGGAGAGGTCCTTGGAGATACTGATCTTGTAGTCGTTGACTGCGGTGACCGCAGCGCCGCCGATGGAGGCGGGGACGTTGCTGCGAAGGTCAGCCATCATGGCAGCAGCCTTTTCCATGGCATCTGCGCCGGTGAGCTCAATGCTCTGGACATGGGCCAGATAATACCCAAAACCCTCGTACAGCTCATTCAGTGCCGTGAGGATGGTCTTACCCTGCTTCTTCAGGGACGCTGCCATTTCACACACCAGCATAGAAGCCACCACAGCGTCCTTGTCCCGGCAGTAGGTTCCCTTTAGATAGCCGCAGCTTTCCTCAAAGCCGAAGATGAACTTGTTTTGTTCACCCTTCTCCTCCAGCTGCAGGATCTCGCCGCCGATGTACTTAAAGCCGGTGAGCACCGTCTTCATGGTAACGCCGTAGTGCGCAGCAACACGATCAGCCAGCGGGGAGGAAACGATGGAGCGGACCACCTCTGCATCCTCCGGCAGATCACCACAGGCGGTGCGGGCCTTGAGAATGTAGTCCATGAGCATACAGCCAAGCTCGTTGCCAGAGAGCTTGCGGAAGCCATCACCGTCGGGCACGGCGATGGCCACTCGGTCAGCGTCCGGGTCGGTGCCCAGAATCACATCGCAGGGGGCGGTTCGGGCCACCTTGTAGCTCTCGTTCAGTGCAGCGTCAGTTTCCGGGTTGGGATACTCGCAGGTCTTGAAATCGCCGTCTGGTTTCTCCTGACAGCCCACAACGGTGATATTCACGCCCAGACGTCCCAAAACCTCCCGGACAGGCTCGTTGCCGGTGCCGCAAAGAGGGGTGTAGACGATGTTCAATCCAGCGGAGCGGATCATATTGGGGTCGACCGCTTCGTTCAAGACCGTTTCGTAATACTTCTCCCAAATGTCCTGCCCGATGTAGCTGATGGTTCCTTCCGCAAGGAATTCTGCGAAGGACTTTGTCTCTGGCTGGAAATAGGGAATATCTGTGATCTTCGCAGTGACGATGGCGGCAGGTTCATCGGTCATCTGGCAGCCGTCGGGGCCATAGCACTTGATGCCGTTGTAAGCACCGGCATTGTGGCTGGCGGAAATGACGATACCACAGCCACAGCCCAGTTCCCGCACGGCGTAGGACAGCATGGGCGTGGGGGCCAGACGGTCATACAGATAGGTGTGGATCCCGGCCTCTGCCAGTGCCACGGCGCAGACTTCGGCATACAGCTGAGAATTATGCCGGGAGTCATAGCCGATGGCAGCCTTCTGGGGCAGATCCGTGCCGGACAGCCAGGCAGCCATGCCCTGGGCAGCACGGCGAACAGTGTAGATATTCAAGCGGTTGCTGCCCATGCCCATAATACCACGCATACCGGCGGTGCCGAACTGCAGATCGCTGCCGAAGCGGCTCTTCAGTTCTTCTTCATCGTTGGCAATGACTTGCAGTTCCTGCTGCACGGTTGCGGGCAGACCAGCGTTGCACCAGAATTGATAACGATCGGTGTAAGTCATAATGATTACCTCCATTATTCCTAAAAAGACAGCCCAAACAGGATTTTTGAGCTGTCTTTCTTTGTTTATTCAGCCTTTTCTTCTGCTTCGGCCTGGGGCTCCTGGGCCTCAGTCAGTGCACGGAACTTCACACGGGTATCCCGGACTTCGTTCAGAGACTGGTTGATGGCTTCCTCGGTACGGCGCAGAGCGTCGTCCATGTAGTCATTGCTGGCCTTGCGCAGCTGTGCGATTCGCTCCTGGGTCTTGTTGACCATTTCCTGGCACTGACGGCGGGCCTCCTGGTAGATGGCCTCCTCAGCGATCAGCTCCTTGGCCTTCTGCTGGGCCTGACGGACGATGCTCTCAGCCTCCCGACGGGCCTGGCCGATCAGCTCATTCCGGGACTCCACGATGGTCCGGGACTGCTTCAGCTCTGCAGGCAGCTGAGCGATGATCTCGTCCAGCATATCCAACACCTTGTCCCGCTCCAGGATGCACTTGTCTGCACCTAGGGGCAGTGCCCGGGCGTCCTGGATCATGTCGTACAGGGCGCTGATAATATCCT
>CAZGTR010000068.1:0-6695 GCA_964528715.1 uncultured Oscillospiraceae bacterium
CTTCAATGTGGTCTGCGTCAAGGCCCCCGGGTTCGGCGATCGCCGGAAGGAGATGCTGGAGGATATCGCCATCCTCACCGGCGGCACCGTCATTTCCAGCACCTTGAATATGGAGCTGTCCGAGACCCAGCTGACCGACCTGGGCCATGCCCGTCAGGTGGTCATCACCAAGGACAACACCACCATCGTCGATGGCGACGGCACTGCCGAGGCCATTGCCGCTCGGGCACACCAGATCCGTGCTGCCATCGCTACCACCACCTCCGACTACGATCGTGAAAAGCTCCAGGAGCGCCTGGCAAAGCTCTCCGGCGGTGTCGCCGTGATCAAGGTGGGCGCACAGACCGAAGTTGCCATGAAGGAGCAGAAGCTGCGTGTGGAAGATGCGCTGAATGCTGCCCGTGCCGCTGTGGAAGAGGGCATCGTGGCCGGCGGCGGTACCGCTCAGGTCAATGCCATCGCCGCTGTTGAAAAGCTGGTGAACACCCTCCACGGTGACGAAAAGACCGGCGCCCGGATCATCGCCATCGCCCTGCAGGCTCCCATCCGCCAGATCGCCGAGAACGCCGGCGTGGACGGCAGCGTGGTCTATGAGAAGATCCGTAATTCCAAGAAGATCGGCTACGGCTACAACGCCTACACCGAGACCTATGTGGACATGATCGCCTCCGGCATCGTTGACCCCACCAAGGTCACCCGTTCCTCTTTGGAGAACGCCGCATCCATCGCTTCCTGCGTCCTGACCACCGAGTCTCTGGTGGTTGACAAGCCCGATCCCGCCGCAGATGCCGCTGCTGCAGCAGCTGCTGCCCAGGGTGGTATGTACTAAGAAAATACGAAAAAGGTGCGTTGCTTACGGGCAACGCACCTTTTTTGTTCGAACATCCGAAAAATGTACAGTGTTTAGCGGGCAAATGGAGTCGATGCAGAATAGCCGTTTCTGAAAGAATATCTGAATGTTTTAGTGACGGAAACCAGGCACTGCTCATGGCGTCTACCACCTATTCTTTTGGAAAGGAAGATGCGTACCTTGATTCTGCAAATCCCAAACTTCCCACTTTCCTAATTCTGTTCGGTATGCTATAATGAAAAAACACAAGGGGGACGGGATATGAAAGAGGCTGTTTTGAAGAAGATATGGGTGGGCTTCGGGGGACTGGCGGGCCTGCTGCTGGGATGGATTGCAGTATCTGCTGCGGTGCGCATCCAAAGGATGGGGGTCAGCATCATCGGGGGTGCAGATGGTCCCACGGCGGTTTTCCTGACCACGACACATCCGGCATTTCCGTGGGTTTTGGGGGCCGTGGCTGTTTTTCTGGGGGCCGGGATGGCCCTGCTGATCCGGAAAATACGCAAAAAGGGTTAAAAAACGCTCTGCGCAGGCAGAGCGTTTTCATTTTCATTGATCAGGTCAGCAGGAAGTACAGCAGCACCACGGCGCCCAGGACAATCCGGTACACGCCGAACACGGAGAAGCTGTGCTTGCGGACATACTCCATCAGAGACTTGATGACCACAAGGCTGACGATGAAGGACACGATGCAGCCCACGATCAGCACGGCAACTTCCGTGCCGGTGGTCTGCACGCCCTTGAGCAGGTATTTCACCAGCTTCAAGCCGCTGGCACCTGCCATGGTGGGGATGGCCATGAAGAAGGAGAATTCTGCACCGGCGCTGCGGCTGACGCCCAGAATGATGGCGCCCAGAATGGTGGAGCCGGAGCGGGAAGTGCCGGGGATCAGGGCCAGACATTGAAACGCGCCCATCAAAAGGGCGGTGCTGTAGTCGATGTCGTGGACATTTTTGATCTTGAAGCTGCGGCTGGCGTTCCACTTCTCCACGAACAGGAAGGCAATACCGTAGACGATGAGCATGATGGACACCACGATATAATTATAGAAGTGGGCTTCCATCCAGTCGTCCAGCAGCAGTCCCACGATGGCAGAGGGGATGACCGCCACGACCACCTTGAACCAAAGCTGCCAGGTCTGCTGCTTCTGCTTGTCGGTCTTGGAGGGGGCAAAGGGGTTGAGCTTATGGAAAAACAGCACGATCACCGCCAGGATCGCACCCAGCTGGATCACTACCTGGAACATTTCGTAAAACGCCTCGCTGACATCCAGCTTCACGAGGGTGTCCAGCAGGATCAGGTGGCCGGTGGAGGAGACGGGCAGCCACTCGGTGATACCCTCCACGATGCCGAATAAAATCGCTTTCAGAATTTCTAACATAGACAGATCCTTTCTATCATGGGCATGGCCCGGATTTTCCTATATCATACTCTCAAAGCCGCCACTTTGCAAGAAAAAATTGCCTGTTCACAAATTTGGGGCCAAGACTTAAAAAATTGTTCATGACAATCCGGCAAAATCGGCTATAATGATAGAAAAAGGAAAGTATCGGATATTTGGAGGTATTACCAATGGCAATTTCTGTTTTGATCGTAGAGGATGACCGCAACATTGCGGAGCTTCTGCAAATGTATCTGGAAAAAGAGGGCTACGCCGTGACCACCGCCGGTGACGGCGGGCAGGGCCTTGCCAAGTACCGGGCCATCAAGCCGGATCTGGTGCTGCTGGATGTGATGATGCCGGTGATGGACGGTTGGGAGGTCTGCAAGGCTATCCGGGCCGAGAGCGACACCCCCATTATCATGCTCACCGCCAAGAGCGAGACCAACGACAAGATCCAGGGCCTCAAGACCGGTGCAGATGATTACATCACCAAGCCCTTTGAAATGAAGGAAGTTCTGGCCCGGGTGGAGGCGGTGCTGCGCCGCACCGCTGGTGTCAGCACCGAGAAAAAATCCCGGCGGCTGGTGTTTGACAAGCTGATCGTGGATATGGATGCCTTCGAGCTGACCGTGGACGGAAAAAAGGTGGACACGCCTCCCAAGGAGATGGAGCTGCTGTATTATCTGGCCTCCTCTCCCAATCGGGTCTACACCCGCAACCAGCTGCTGGACGAAGTTTGGGGCTTTGACTATTTCGGTGACTCCCGGACGGTGGATGTCCATGTGAAGCGGCTGCGGGAGAAGTTGGAGGGCGTCTCTGACCAGTGGTGCCTCAAGACGGTTTGGGGCGTGGGCTATAAATTCGAGGCGAATAACCAATGAAAAGCACCTTTAGTCGTCTGTTCGTGACAGTCACGATCCTTATGTTGACGGCAATGCTGCTCATTGGCGTGGTGTTTCAGGTGCTTTCCAGCCGGTATTTGACCCAGACCGCCGTTTCTTCTCTGGAAAATGACTGCAAGGTCATCGCCCAGCTGGTGCAGACAGCCTATTCTGATCAAGGCATCTCTACCCAGGATTTTTATATGGCACTGACAGTGGCCACCACCGTATCCGGTGCGGATGCGGTGATCTGCGATCCACAGGGGCAGCTGCTCATCTGCGCCGATGCGCCCATGGGCTGCGAGCACCGGGGGTTGAAGCTGGATAGCAGTTATCTGGAGCGGATCTATGAGACCGGCGGCTGCACGGACACCGGCAAGATCAAGGGTCTGTACGATGATGTGCGCTATGTGGTGTCCATTCCGGTGCTGGACGAGCAGACCGGTGCCCGGCTTGCCATTGTCATGGCCTCCTCTACGGTGGATGACGCACTGACCGTGATCAACAAGGTCACGGAGATCTTTATGGTCACATCTCTGGTGGTGGTGGCGGTAGCTGTACTGGTGATGGTATTCTTCGCCCGGCGGCAGGCAAGTCCCCTGCGGCACATGGCCCAGACCGCCAACGCATTTGGTCACGGTGATCTGACCGCCCGGGTGCGTACCGACGGAAATTATTCCGAAGAAGTGGAGGAGCTGGCCCTGGCCTTTAACAATATGGCGTCTTCTCTGCAAAAGAGCGAATATCAGCGGCAGGAATTTGTCGCCAATGTTTCTCATGAGCTGAAAACACCCATGACCACCATTTCCGGCTACATCGACGGTATTCTGGACGGGACCATCCCACCGGAAAAGAGCCGTCAATATTTGACCATCGTCTCCGACGAGACGAAGCGGCTGAGCCGACTGGTGCGCAGTATGCTGGATATCTCCCGGCTTCAAGACCAAGGCGGCATCTCGGATGAGCAGAAAAACCGCTTCGATGTGACGGAGCTGGCAGGGCAGGTGCTCATCACCTTTGAGCAGAAGATCAATGCCAAACAGTTGGATGTCCAGGTGGAGATGCCGGAGCACCCGGTATACACCCGGGCCAATCAAGACGCCATCAACCAGGTGATCTACAATCTGGTGGACAATGCGGTGAAATTCTGCCCCGAAAAGGGTGTGCTGTCGCTGATCGTCCGGGAGGGCGGCAGCAAGGTGTACCTGTCCGTGGAGAACGATGGCGAGACTATCCCACCCCAGGAGCTTTCCATGGTATTCGATCGGTTCCACAAGATCGATAAGAGCCGCTCTGCCAACCGGGACAGCTGGGGTCTGGGACTTTACATCGTCAAGACCCTGGTCAATTCCCACGGGGAGAATATTTCCGTGACCAGTGACAACGGAAAAACCAGCTTTACTTTTACCCTGCCACTGGTGCCGTAAGGCAAAAAAGCAATATATCAAATGAGTACGAGGTCATTTTATGGATAAACACAACGAGCGACCCGAGATGGATCCCTGGGAGCGCCATTCTTACGGTACTGGCTCCACAAAACCGCCGAAAAATCACGGCGGGGCTGTTGCGCTGGTGCTGATCGTGGCGATATTCCTGTGTGGTGTTCTGTCCGCTGTGAATTTGCTGCCGGAGAACGACGAGACGCAGCTCCCCAGCGAGATCGGCAGTTTCGGTTTTACCGACACCGACAGCACTGTGACCACGGGACAGGCGGGTAGAACGGATATTGCCACCCAGACACCTCCGGTCACGGCACCAAAGTCGGATGTGGAGGTGCGCCTCAACGAGCTGCCGGAGGGGGAAAGCCTAAGCTTGCAGCAGATCTACAAAAAGAATATTCCCTCTGTGGTGTCTGTGCTGTGCCAGCTGGAGGACAGCAGCGCCAGTGGTACTGGTGTGGTGCTCAGCGAAAACGGCTATATCATCACCAATGCCCATGTGATCGAGGGAGCAACGACGATCCAGGTGCTGCTCACAGATGAAAGAATGCTGGATGCCTGCGTGGTGGGAAGCGACAGCTTCTCTGATCTTGCGGTACTGTATGTCCAGGCGGATGATCTGACGCCGGCGGAATTCGGAAATTCCGAAGCGCTGGAGGTGGGAGAACTGGCAGTGGCCATCGGTGATCCTCTGGGTGTGGAATTCCGGGGCACCATGACCAATGGGATCATTTCTGCCATCAATCGGGATATTCAGACCAATGGGCGTACCATGACCTTGATCCAGACCAATGCAGCATTGAACCCCGGTAACTCCGGTGGCCCGCTGATCAATAGCTATGGTCAAGTCGTTGGTATCAATACCATGAAGATCGGCGTATTTGCGGACAGTTCCGGTGTGGAGGGACTGGGCTTTGCTATCCCGTCGGTGACGGTGAAACAGATCGTAGATCAGCTTCTGATCCAGGGCTATGTGTCCGGGCGACCCACCCTGGACCTGGAGGGCCAGTGGATCTCCCAGTTCCAGCAGCAGTTCCGGCGGCTACCGGCGGGACTTTATATCACCGGGGCACCGGATAACAGCGGCATTCAGGCCAAGGATATCCTGTTGGCCATCGATGGCACTCGGATCACCGAGGAGGAAGAACTGAGCACTGTGTTGTATGCCCATCAAGTGGGAGACGAGGTGACCCTGACCCTTTACCGCTCCGGCAGAGAGATCACGGTGACTATGACACTGACCGAAGCCAGAGGATGACAGCTCTGTTACCACAATGAACTGCACCGATTTGACACCGTAGGGGACAGATCTCCCGTCCCGCTAACTAAAAATCCGGAAAATGTCTGTTTCTGTGTATAATCCCCAAACATTTTCGCCCGCATTCCTCTTCCGGCCCTGCGGGCCAGCTTCCCCGGAGGGGGAGCCAAGAAACGGTGTATCGTGGTGGCAGGGTGGTCGTCCCACCTGGGCGGCGAGGGCATGGCCCCCGCCCTACAAGGAGTTTATAAAAATAGGTGGGGCAATGTGGGTATCGCCCCTCACGGTTTGGTGCATTTGATACAAACATACGATATTTGACACGCTGAAGCATAGGAAGTGTTATCATGGAACCTCTTTACAGGAAAACTTATCAGATCCCCAATTCTGCGGTGGATCGCTACGGGCGGCTGAAAGCCAGTCATATTCTGGACTATGTCCAGGAGGTGGCGGGAGATCACAGCGCCATCCTGGGCACAGACCGGGAGGCTTTGACCCAGCTGAATTTGTTCTGGGCGGTGATCCGGCACCGGGTGCAGATCACCCGGCTCCCCGGTGCCGGGGAGACCATCCGGGTGGAAACGTGGCCCATGCCCACCACCCGCACCGCCTATCCCCGTTCCACCGTCTGCTATGATGAGCAGGGCAACGAATGCTTCCGCTCTATCAGCCTGTGGGTCCTCATGGACCGGGAAACCCGGGCCATGGTGCTGCCGGGCAAGAGCGGTGTGCAGGTGCAGGGGCTGCTTATGGGCAGCGAGCTGGCAGCCCCGGGCTCCATGGTCCCCCGGGAACTGGCAGAGCAGCAAATGCGCACCGTGCGCTTTACGGATCTGGATATCAACGGTCACATGAACAACTGCCGGTATCTGGACTGGATCAC
>CAZGTR010000069.1:0-6660 GCA_964528715.1 uncultured Oscillospiraceae bacterium
ACCGTATCAATCGCCAGGCGAAGGGTCGCAGCATATGCCCGTGTTTCCACTGATAAGCTCTGTGCAGCAATAAACGCTTTTTTATCAACATTTTTCCTGGTTGCGATACTTCTGTTGATGGCAGACAGCATGGAAGGCATGACCCTAATACTGATTGCTGCTGTTATTGCGTTGATTGTAAGTGCAATTTCCATTAAAATTTACGACTACTCTTTCATCATCATGACGGCCTTCTCTGGTGCATTTACTGCATCAATCGGTGGTTGTGGCATCGTGTACGATGCTGACACCGCAGATGTACTAATGGAGCTGCTGTTTGGTGACGAAGTGACCGGTGCAATCTTAATTGGTACTTTGATTCTCGGCATACTTGGGTGTATTGTCCAGTGGCGCAGACTTAAAGGAAAACCGATAAAGAGCACAGATGTGGAGTACAGTGATTCGGGAACAGGATCTTTGAGCGAAAGCGTCGTAACTTCAGTTGAGAAAGCTCCTATTCAGAATCCCTTTGTCCGTGAAATCAAAGAAAACTGGGGGTTATTGCTTGCTCCTTGGATTGCCACTCTTGTTTGGGGGCTGTGGGGCGGTCAGCTTTTATGGCGCCTATTCCCTTCAATGTATGATTATGAATTCATGCGTCAAACTCTGTGGCATTATATGCCGTCGATTATCGCCACAATTCTTAGCGGATGGGAAATGGCTGCTTTCATTGTTGCCATCAAAACAAGAAGCAAGAACTTCTGTGTTTTCTGGATGGTTCCGAACCTGATTATTGCACTCATTTATCTCGTTGAGATGTTTGAAATTCTTGCAAGCTACCAGGGCCCATCTTGGATATTTAATATGGCAGGCGTTGTGACATGTTTTGTCCCATTCCTTTCGTGGTGGATTATTCGCAAGCTGGAGAAAGTATCCGCAATCTTCTCACAAAATGACATTACCCTGTTGATAAGGCGAAAGCCATTGATTATTGGATGAAGGGTAGCGAAGAAGGCGAAGGCGGTTGTACAAAGAACCTTGGCATTGTTTACAAGACCGGTGATGGTGTTGACCGTGATCCTGCCAAAGCACTTGCCTATTTTGAAAAGGCAGCCGAGCAGGGCAACATTGATGCTCTTGAGCAATTAGGCCTTGCATATTGTAGCGGCGGAATTGCCACACATGACGAGAAAAAGGCTGCAGAGTACCTTGAGCGTGCATACGAATCCGGTTCTGTTGATGGTGCTTATTTCCTCGGACTCCTGCTCGAAACAGGCGAACAAATCGAACATGACCTTGTCCGCGCTTATTCTGTATACCTGTTTGCCGCCGAAAGAGGTAACTCTGACGCAATGGTTAAGGTAGGCTACTGCCTCCATGAGGGCGAGGGTACCGAAAAGGATGTCGCCAAGGCTATCGAATGGCTGGAAAAGGCCAAGGCCGCTGGTAACCCGAAGGCAGAAAAGTTCCTCAGCATTTCCTATCGAAATGGTGAAGGTGATCCCAAAACTGCGTTTGAGCATTATCTAAAACTCGCTGAACAAGGCGATGCCGAAGCACAGTACCAGCTCTACAATGCCTACGACAACGGTAATGGTGTAGAGCAAAATAGTGAGCTGGCGCGTGAATGGTGCAAGAAAGCTGCCGACAATGGCCACATTATTGCCGCAGCTCTGACCGGCTTCCACGAGATGATTTTCGGAACCACCGTGGACGCAGTTAAGTATTGGGAAATCGCCGCACGAGGCGGACATCTGAAAGCCGCTACTGATCTGGCAGATTTGTACCTTGAAGGCAAAGACGGCGTTCCGATGAATAAAGCAAGAGCTATTGAGCTGCTCAATGAGGCTGCAAACGCTGGCTTTGCTGAAGCACAGAACAGCTTGGGTGTTTGCTATATCACCGGAAACGGAGTCCCTGAGAATGCCGTTGAAGCTGTCAGATGGTTTGAAAAGGCCGCAGAGCAGGACGAAGAGTTCGGCATGAAGAATCTTGCCTTGTGCCTGCGCAACGGTAACGGCGTCATTGCAAATAAGGCCAAGGCCGCAGAGTGGTTTGAGAAGGCAGCCGCAAAAGGTAATATTCAGTCCAAGTCCAACCTTGCTGATATGTATGCCGAAGGCGAAGGCGTTCTTGTGAACTACTAGCGTGCAGAGGCACTCTACAAGGAAATCATTGACAGTCGTGATGATACCTATTATGATGGCGCAATTTTCTCCTTGGCTCTGCTTTATGCCACTAAAACCAATGACCATTATAAGGCGTTCCCCCTTTGGCAGGAGGCCGCACAGAGAGGAAGCGACACCGCTCAGTACAACCTTGGCCTGTGCTACATGACCTGGCTGCTGAGGAAGGCAAAGGATGCGAATTTGGAGGATTCCGAAACGATACAGTCTCTTTTACGTGGAACGCTCCGGCAGAGTGCCACGTGAAGTAAATAGTAGCGCCGCCTCTGAGCCTGATTTCAGAGGCGGCATTTTCAATGCGCTGGTGGGTTTTACGCTTACAAATGTATCGTTTTTGTTGCATTTTCCGAAGAATATGATATACTAAAATAGAATGTCTAGAATAGGAGATAAGAATATGACAAATAACGAAGTACATGAACATTTTATGCAGCTTGCTGTTGAGGAGGCCCGTAGAGGTATCCGTGCCGGACATGGCGGCCCCTTCGGCTCCGTCATCGTTCGGGATGGGGAAGTGATCGCCAGCGGTCACAATATGGTGGTTGCGAACAACGACCCCACCTGCCATGGCGAAGTGTCTGCCATCCGTAACGCCTGCCAGAAGCTGGGCACCTTTGATCTGTCCGGCTGCGACATATATACCACCGGCGAGCCCTGCCCTATGTGTCTGGGCGCCTGCCTGTGGGCAAATCTGGGCCGCATTTACTATGGTGGTACCAGCCTGGATATCGACGCCATCGGCTTCCGGGATGATATGTTCTACCATCAGCTGAATCACAAAGAGGAGATCCTGGAGCAGACCGGGCGGGAGGCTTGCCTGGAGCTGTTTGAGGAATACACCAATATCAAGGATAAGACTGCGTACTAAGGGGCGTTCAAGTTGAAAAAACTGCTGAAATACATAAAGGGCTATGGAAAAGAATGTGTCCTTGGCCCGCTGTTCAAACTGCTGGAAGCCAGCTTTGAACTGATGATCCCCCTGGTGGTGGCGTCCATTGTGGATGTGGGCATTGAAAACGCAGACAAGAGCCACGTGGTAAAAATGTGCCTGGTGATGATCGCACTGGGTGTCGTGGGATTGATCTGCTCTGTAACGGCTCAATATTTCGCTGCCCGGGCGGCAGTGGGCTTTGCCAGCCGCCTGCGCCATAGTGTGATGGAGCATATTCTGGGTCTGAGTTACAGCCAGGCGGATACATTGGGCACGTCCACCATGGTGACCCGGATGACCTCCGATATCAATCAAGTGCAAAATGGCGTGAATTTGACGTTGCGGCTGCTGCTGCGGTCTCCGTTTGTAGTGTTCGGCGCCATGATCATGGCCTTCACCATCGATGTTCAGGCGGCATCGGTGTTCGTTGGCGTGATCCCGGTGCTGTGTTTGGTGGTGTTTGGTATCATGCTGATCACCATGCCCATGTACCGCAGGGTACAGGGTGGCCTTGACGATGTTACCGCCGCCACTCGGCAGAATTTGTCCGGTGTGCGGGTACTGCGGGCATTTTGCAAGGAAGAAAATGAGATCGATCGTTTTGAGCAAGGGACCCAGGCGCTTGCCCAGCGGCAACGCCGGGCGGGCCGCATTTCCGGCTTGATGAACCCCTTGACCCTGGTCAGCGTGAATTTGGCGGTGGTGCTGCTGGTGAAGATCGGCGCACTCAAAGTCTATGACGGCGTACTGACTCAGGGCTTGGTGATCGCTCTGTACAACTATATGTCCCAGATCCTGGTGGAGCTGATCAAAATGGCAAGCTTGATCATTAACATGACCAAGGCCGTAGCCTGCGGTAACCGGATCCAGGCAATTTTGGAGATCCAGCCCGATGCCATCGGCGGCGATGAAAATACTGCATTCCGGGGCAAAGTGGAATTCAAGGACGTGACGGCAACATACACCGGAGCGGCAGAACCGTCCCTGGAGCATATCAGCTTCACGGCGGAGCCGGGGCAGTTTATTGGCATTATCGGCGGCACCGGTTCCGGTAAGACCACGCTGGTCAATTTGATCCCCGGCTTCTATGGGGCCAGCAGCGGAAGCGTCTGTATCGACGGTGTGGACGTGAAGAATCTGGACGCAAAGCAGCTGCGGGCAGCTGTTGGCGTGGTGCCCCAGAAAGCGGTGCTGTTCCAGGGCACCATCCGGGAAAACCTGCTCTGGGGCAGGGAAGATGCTACGGATGAGGAGTTGTGGGAAGCGCTGGAAACTGCTCAGGCAAGAGAAGTAGTTAAAGACAAGGATGGGGAGCTGAATGCGCCTGTCTCCCAGCTGGGTGCCAACTTCTCCGGCGGACAGAAGCAGCGGCTGACCATTGCCAGAGCATTGGTGCGTAAGCCTGCTATCTTGATTTTGGATGATAGTGCGTCCGCTTTGGACTATGCTACTGACGCCCGGCTACGCAGTGCCATCCGGGGAATGAAAAATGCGCCTACTACCTTTGTGGTATCGCAGCGAGCTGCTTCTGTGCGCCATGCGGACAAGATCCTGGTGCTGGATGATGGCGTGCTGGTGGGCTGTGGCACCCATGAGCAGCTGCTGGAGCAGTGCGAAGTCTATCAGGAGATTTACTACTCCCAGTTTCCCAAGGAGGTGAGTGCACATGGCTAAGGAGCCTTCCGTCTTGAAGAAAATTCTGCACCGTGTGCGCCGATATCTGCCAGGCATTCTGACGTCACTTCTGTTGGCAACGGTGTATGTGGCGATGAGCCTGTACATCCCCATCTTAGTGGGTGAAGCCATTGATGTGATCGTGGAGGCCGGAAATGTGGATTTTGAGGCGATGGGGCAGAGCTTGCTGGGTGTGGCGATTTGTGCCGGTGTTGCGGCACTGGCCCAGTGGTGCATGAGTGAGCTGAACAACCGGATCACCTACGCCGTGACCCGGGATATGAGAAACGAAGCATTTCGCCATTTGCAGGTGCTCCCGCTGTCGTATCTGGACAGTCACCCCCAGGGCGATCTGGTCAGCCGGGTCATTTCCGATGTGGATACCTTTGCCGATGGCCTGTTGATGGGTTTTACCCAGCTGTTCACCGGCGTGATGAACATTGTGGGCACCCTGGTATTGATGTTGCGCATTGACTGGAAGATCGCTCTGGTGGTGATCTTGATCACGCCGCTGTCTTTGGTGGTGGCGGCATTCATCGCCAAACGTACCCATTCCATGTTCAAGCTCCAGGCTCAGACCAGAGGTGAGCAGACAGGATTGATCGATGAAGCCATTGGACAGATGAAAGTGGTCCAGGCCTTTGGCAGAGAAACGGCAACCATGGAGCGCTTCGACGAGATCAATGACCGGCTGGAAAAAGCCTCTCTGCGGGCCATTTTCTTCTCCAGTTTGACAAATCCATGCACCCGGTTCGTCAATTCCGTTGTGTATGCGGGCGTTGGTATTACCGGTGCGCTGATCGCCATTGCCGGCGGTATTTCCGTTGGTAATCTGACCAGCCTGCTGAATTATGCCAATCAGTACACAAAGCCCTTTAACGAGATCTCCGGCGTGGTGACAGAGCTGCAAAACGCCATGGCCTGTGCGGGCCGTGTGTTCGAGCTGATCGAGCAGCCTGCCCGGACAGCAGACCCGGTGGATCCGGAGAAGCCGGAAAAGGTGGAGGGACGCCTGGAAATTCGGGATCTGGAATTCGCCTACACCCCGGAAAAGCCTTTGATCGGTGATTTTGACCTGGATGTAAAGCCCGGTCAGCGTATTGCTATCGTTGGCCCCACCGGCTGTGGCAAGACCACCCTTATCAACCTGCTGATGCGCTTTTACGATCCCCAGGGGGGCAGTATCTGTTTGGATGGCGTGAATACCCGGAATATGGCTCGGAAGGATCTGCGCAGCTCCATCGGCATGGTTCTTCAGGATACCTGGCTGCGTTCCGGGACCATCCGGGAGAATATTGCCATGGGCAAACCGGATGCCACGGATGAGGAGATCATTGCGGCAGCAAAGCAGGCCCATGCCCACAGTTTCATCAAGCGTCTGCCCCAGGGCTATGATACGCCCATTGGCGAGGCGGGGGGGAATCTGTCCCAGGGTCAGAAACAGCTGCTGTGTATCGCCAGGGTCATGCTGTGTCTGCCGCCCATGCTGATCTTGGATGAGGCAACATCTTCCATCGATACCCGCACGGAGATCAAGATCCAGAAGGCTTTTGATACCATGATGCAGGGGAGAACCTCCTTTATCGTGGCCCACCGGCTTTCCACTATCCGGGAAGCAGATGTGATACTGGTGATGAAGGATGGACATATCGTGGAACAGGGTAACCATGAGACTTTGCTGGAAAAGGGCGGCTTTTACGCTTCTCTTTACAACAGCCAGTTCGCTCATATTTGATACGGAAAAGTGGGGCAAAAATTTTGCCCCACTTTTTGAAAAAAGGGGCTTGACAAATGCCACATTCTGTTGTATTATATGCAAGCTGATTGCAGCAAACCACATGGAGAAGTCGCGTAGCTGGCCGAGCGCGCACGATTGGAAATCGTGTATAC
>CAZGTR010000070.1:0-6637 GCA_964528715.1 uncultured Oscillospiraceae bacterium
CCGGGCTTTGCAACCGGTTTTACCCAATGTTTACGGATTGTTTAATATTTTAAGCTCCGGCGTAGTCGATTTTCCGCCCGGTGCAGTGTGCGGCACACGGTGCTTTTATTCACCCCTCGCTCCTGTGCGATCTGGCAGATATTTTTTCCCTGAAAATAGTAGGCCAGCAGGGTTTCTCTCTGTAGCGATGTCAATTCGGCGGAAACCACCCGCTTGACTCGCTCCAGCTGTACCTGCCGGGCCAGCCTCGGGCCTTGATAATCGTCAAAGAGTGTATTTTTCACTGCGGTAATATCCCCTTTCGTAGTAATGGGCGGTGAGCTCGGTGAGCTCGTTCATTTGGGTGAGGATGGGGGTCAGCTCAGCGATTCGCCGCTTTAAATGCCAAATTTCCTCCGGATCCTGGGCCTCTGCCAGTGATCTGCGCAGCTGGCGCAGTCTGAGTCGCAGAAGTGCGGCGGATGCTTCATAATCCCGGCTTATTTCTGCAAGTGTCATGGTTGCCTCCTTTCGCAGCGCAGGCAGGTGCCGTCTTTTGCATATAGCTCCCCGCCGCATACCGGGCAAAATGCTGAGGGAACAGCTGCCTGGAGATCTATGTAAAGGGTCTGCTCAATCGTAACGGACATATCGTTCCTCCTTTGTATTCGTTGGGTTTCGGGATAGTACCATTGTAATACACAAGCTGTGTATAGTCCGTCGAATTGTGTAAGTGACATATTTTTTGCGATTTCCGGTAAATTCGGTGGTATAATGGGGCCAGAAAAAGGAGGTGATCCCATGTTGGGCGCAAGGATCGCAGCGCTGCGGCGGGCCAATGGCATGAGCCAGGCAGAGCTGGCAAGGCACTTACAGATCAGCCCCAGTGCAGTGGGGATGTATGAGCAGGGACGCCGGGAGCCGTCTGCGGAGCTGCTGGTGCAGATCGCACGGCTGTTTGAGGTATCGGTGGATTATTTGCTCACAGGGCAGACAATATCGGGGCAGGAAAAAGGCAATGTGGACGAGCTGATAAAAGTCACTCTTCAGAAAGCGGAGGATCAGCTTCGGGGCAGAAAGCACCGCCCTTTTTCCAGGCAGGAGCTGGCGGTGCTCTTTGCGGCGCTGCTGATGGAAGAACCGGAGAAAACCGACGAGTTTGACCCTTGACGAAAGGCCGTTGCCCGGTTATCATTAAAGAAAATGCCGGGAGGGAGATCAACTATGACGGATTTGGATTTTATGCAGGAGGCGCTGAAGCTGGCACGGGAAGCCGCAGCAGAAGGAGAAGTGCCCGTGGGGTGCGTCATCGTCCGGGGAGATGAGATCGTCGGCCGGGGCCGCAACCGCCGGGAGACGGACAAGACGGCCCTTGCTCATGCGGAATTGGAAGCCATCGGACAGGCCTGCGATCATTTGGGCGGCTGGCGGCTGTGGGAATGCACCTTGTATGTGACGCTGGAACCCTGCCCTATGTGCGCCGGAGCCATCATCAATGCCCGGATCCCCCGGGTGGTGTATGGTGCGGCGGATCAAAAATGCGGTGCCTGCGGCGGCGTGTGTGATCTGTTCAATATGGCGTTCAATCACCATCCGACTGTGGAAAAAGGAGTGATGGAAGCGGAATGCAAATCCCTATTGCAGGATTTTTTTAAACAATTACGGCTGGAATGGAAGGCGAGACCCAAGTGGCGCCCCCAATCAAGAGAAAAAGATGGCCTGTCGCAGTGAAGCGACGGGCCATTTTTCGTGTGATGACCTTTCAAAAGGAGGAAAGAAAATGGAGCAACGAAAGCGAGTTTTGACGGTGGGAGCCACGGCGGTGGCGTTTGCGCTCCTTGTGCGGATCGTCTTGCTGGGGCCAATGGGGAGCCAGTGGGGCAGCAGGGCACTTTCTCTGATGATGTACCTGGAAACTGGGCAGGTGATGCGCTGGACAACCCCTGCTTCCACCATTCCACCTTCTACCCAGACAACGCAATCACCCACCCAGCCGGAAACAATGGCAACGGAGCCGGAGATCAGCTTGACTTTTTCACCGGCGGATTGGGAAAATGTGGAAATAAATGATCTGGCAGGCTATGCCCCGGATGTGCAGACGCTGCTGGAAACGCCCATATTCTGGCAGCTGCGGCAAGACTCTCCAACGGTGCTGATCATCCACACCCATGCAACGGAAAGCTACACCCGGCAGGATGGGGAAAACTACACAGAGTCCGGCATTTGCCGGACTCTGGATGAAAATTACAATATGGTTTCCATAGGAGAAGCACTGGCCCTGTATCTTCGGGCCGGGGGCATCGGCGTGATCCACGACCGGACGCTCCATGACGAGCCCAACTACAACGGCGCTTATCAAAGTGCCCGGGAAGCCATTTCCCGGTATCTGGAAGAATATCCGTCCATCACCATGGTCATCGACCTGCACAGGGACGCTTTGGACGAGGATGGCCCCCGGCTGTCCGTCACCGGCACGGTGGACGGGGAAGCGGCAGCCCAGCTGATGGTGGTGGCGGGGAGCGACAAAAATCTGGAATTTGACCATTGGCAGGAAAACCTGGCCCTGGGGCTCCAGCTGACGGCGCTGCTGGAGCGGGAAGCCCCAGGGATCACCCGGCCGGTGCAGCTGCGAGCCCAACGATTTAATCTGGACATGACCCCCGGGAGCTTGCTCATCGAAGTGGGCGGCAATGGCAACACCCACATAGAAGCCTTGCGGTCGATGAAACTATTGGCCCGGGGGATCCTGGCTTTGGCAGAGGGGACGAATTCATAGTATCGTCCACCATTTTAAGCTGTGCGACTCATCAATCGCTTTTGCGCAGTGGCGTAGCTGTCGGCAGACGGAAGCAAACTCCACACTCATGCGTTTTTCACCGTACAGGGCCAACTGGGAGAAAAGACTGTCCACCTGTTCAATGGGCTCATGATCTGTAAATGCTGCCAGCAAATGTTGCTGCTTTTTCCAGTTCTTGTAGCAATTATCCGCTTTTTCGGTGGCAGATGGCCAGTTTTCCTCCAATGCCAGGGCGCAGGCATCGTCCAGTGTTTCGGAGAATTCCCGGCAAAAACCGACGCTGAAGGTCAGCAGGAACAGGCTTCCTGCCAGCAGTGCAACCAAAAATCCAACTCCGATCCACAATCGTTTCATACGTCGCTCCTCCACATTCCAATGACGATATGTAGCAGTGTCTCTGTTTGGAATGCACCCAATCGTACAAAGGACACTCCTCTAGTCAGACTGTTCGGCTGACGGCCCCCTCTGAGAGGGGGCCAAGGGTGCGGCGTGTATCGTAGGGGGACGGGGCTCACGTCCTGCTGTGTCACCGACGCAAACGCACCCACCGGCAAGGGTCATTCAATATTTCATATCTCTCTGGGCAGCCAGAGAATATGACCCTTTTGATCCACCGTGAGCAGGAATGTGTCCGAAATGGTGCTGCCCTTTTCCTTCAAGACCTGCTGGACTTTCTTCTCACTCCACCCGATGGCAGGAAGATTTTTCCCCAACAGGTGCCCTTCTTCAATGATGGTCACAGGCAGATACTGGTCTTTTACCTGGATCATGGCCTCCTTGGCGGAGGCGGGGGCGTCCTTTGGATAGGGGAAGACGGAAAGATTTCCATCGGTCTCCAAAATGGCATACTGGACGGTGCGCAGATCCAGGATCCCTTTTTCCCGCAGATGTCCGGTCAGTTCGTCTGCCGTGACACGGGTGGCCCGGAGGGAACGCTGCAAAATATGCCCATTTTCAATCAAAATCACAGGTTTTCCACACAAAATCCGACGAAAACCCACACTCCACGCAGCCGCAGCGGAGAGAACCAGCTCCGTCCCCAGTACGGTCAGAATGGGCACCAGCCCGGAAAAAAGCGGAATACCGCCATCTTGCATGGGGATGGAGGCAAGGTTTGCCACCAGCATGGTCACGACAAATTCAGATGGCTCCATCTGGCCTACCTGCCGTTTGCCCATGAGCCGGATGACCAGGATCAGCACCAGATACAAAATGATGGTGCGCACATAGGACAGTAGCAAAAATACCCCTCCCTTTCACGGTTATCTTTCCCGGGAAATGGAGGAGTATGCAAAAAACAGTAAAATCCGCAGCATAGCTGCGGATCTCACAAAGAAAAGAGAAGAGGAAAAAATGAAAAAGAATAATTTAAGCATCGTTTGATTATATAGTACCCGGAAATTGTGAAGAAGAAAAGTGGGTAAATATTAAAAATGTTTGAAGTTGCGAAAAAATGTGAATTTTTTCTACCGAATTTGCTTTTTGGGCTCTTGACCCTTTACAGAAAGGGAATTTTGGAGTAAAATGGGATAAAAGAAAAGGAGGCTTCTAAAATGACAGAGGATACCAAAAAGATCCTGGAGGAGCTGGAGAAGGAATTGCAGGAAGATGACCTGCTGATGGATATGCCGAATTCCATTCTTGCAAAGCCGGACGAGCAGACCGTGAGCCAGGTGCTGGAGCAGCTGATGTCGGAGCCCGCTTTTGAAGATCCGGATCAGCTATCGGTCGCCAGGGGCGACGTGAAGACATACCACAATTATTCCAATGATTACGGTCAGGAGCAGGAATACTGCGATACAGACACAGAGCAGGAATATGGTGTAGAGGAAAAGCCGGATCGGACCGCCTGGAAGCAGGATCGGCTTCAGATCATCCTGATGGCCATTGCCAGCTTCCTCAGCCTGGGCATTATTTGCGTGCTGATCTACTGGCTGGAAAAGATCCTGTGATATGATAGAAAGTGGACATCCGGTGGGCCGGTTTGCTCCCACACCATCGGGGCGAATGCACCTGGGCAATGTGTTTGCAGCGCTGATCGCCTGGCTCTCGGTGAAAAGCCGGGACGGCAGTCTGGCGCTGCGGATGGAAGATCTGGATACTGCCCGTACCAGCGCCGAAAATGCAGAGATCCTGCGGGATGACCTGTGTTGGCTGGGCCTTACCTGGGATGTGGAAACGGCACCCCAATCACAAAGAAGCCAGGTCTATGACCGGTATTTTGACATTCTGAAAGAAAAGGGCCTGCTGTACGGCTGCTACTGCACCCGCAGCCAGCTCCACAGCGTCAATGCGCCCCATTTGTCTGATGGCACCTATGTTTATCCCGGGACCTGTCGAAATTTGACTGACCGGGAGCGTGTTGCCCTTGACCGGGCCCCGGCCTGGCGGGTGCAGGTGCCGGATCGGCAGTGGGAAGTCCATGATCTCTGCCAGGGGCTGTATCGGGAAAATTTGGCCACAGACTGTGGTGATTTTGTCGTGCGCCGGGCAGATGGCGTGTATGTTTATCAGCTGGCAGTGACGGTGGACGATGGAGAAGCCGGGGTCACGGAAGTGGTCCGGGGCGTGGATCTGTTGAGCTCCGCCCCACGGCAGATGTATTTGCAGGAGCTATTCGGCTATGCCCATCCTGCGTATGGTCATGTGCCCCTTTTGGTAGCGCCGGACGGACGCCGGTTGAGCAAGCGGGATAAGGATCTGGACATGGGCGCATTGCGCCGGAATACAACGCCGGAGCGGATCATTGGAAGTCTTGCCTTCAGCGCCGGACTGATCGACCGAAATACGGCGATTTCTTTAAGGGAATTACTACCGGAATTTTCCTGGAATAAAATGAAAAAAGAGGATATTACATTGGAGCGGATCCTGTGAACCCGGATCGCCCTGGAAAATGAGGAGGAAGAAAAATGAAAAAACCTGTGTTAGTTGTGATGGCAGCCGGTATGGGCAGCCGCTACGGCGGATTGAAGCAGATCGATCCTGTGGGTGCCCACGGCGAAGCAATTTTGGATTATTCCCTGTTCGATGCTCATGAAGCGGGCTTCGAAACAGCAGTGATCATTATCAAAGAGGCCATCCGGGCCGATTTCATGGCCACTGTGGGCAAGCGCCTGGAAAAGTGCCCTATGGAGATCCGCTATGCCTATCAGGAGCTGGACAAGCTGCCGGAGGGCTTTACTGTCCCCGAAGGACGTACCAAGCCCTGGGGCACCTGCCATGCGGTGCTGTGCGCCAAGGAGGCCATTGACGGCGCTCCCTTTGCGGTGATCAATGCCGATGACTATTACGGTAAGTCTGCCTACCGGGTGATCTACAACGCCCTGAGCAACGCCCAGGATGGCGCTATGTACGATTACTGCATGGTGGGCTACCTGCTGGGCAACACCGTCACTGACAACGGCAGCGTTGCCCGGGGCGTGTGCCAGACCAATGCACAGGGTCTGCTGACCCAGGTGGTGGAGCGCACCCGTATCGAGAAATACGAGGGCGGGATTCACTTCACGGAAGATGGCGAAAACTGGACGGATGTGGGGGCAGATACCATCGTCTCCATGAATATGTGGGGCTTTACCCCCAGCTTCCTGAGTGAGCTGGAGACTGGTTTCCCGGAGTTTTTGGCCACAAAAGCAAAGGAAAATCCCGAAAAAGCCGAGTATTTCCTGCCTCTGTGCGTGGAGTCTCTGCTGAAGCAGAGCAAGGCGACGGTGAAGGTGCTGGAGTCTCCGGACAAGTGGTATGGCGTGACCTACGCAGCGGACAAGCCCCAGGTGGTGGCAGCGCTGCAGGAAAAGACCCAGCAGGGACTGTACCCCGACGGGTTATGGAAGTAAATCGAAAACGGGCCTGCGATGCAGGCCT
>CAZGTR010000071.1:0-6630 GCA_964528715.1 uncultured Oscillospiraceae bacterium
CCACCACACGGCAGGCTTTCTGACCGGGGATCAGATCCACAGCCAGCACATCCGCGGGGCTGAGTGCCGCCCTGACATATTCGCAGGGATCCTCGGACCACACCACGATGTCGATCTTCTCGCCGTGGAGTTCTTCCACAACGGCGCCTACACGGCCGCCCCGGGGGCCGACACAGGCACCCACAGGATCCACGCCCTCCACAGTGGCACGCACAGCCATCTTGGAGCGGGAACCGGCTTCCCGGGCGATGTTGCGCACTTCCACCTGACCGTCTGCGATCTCGGGGGTCTCCAGCTCAAACAGCCGGCGCACCACATTGGGATGGGTGCGGGAAACATAGACATTGGTGGAGCGGCTGGACTGCCGGGCTTCCAGCACGTAGACCCGGATGTGGTCGCCAGGGCGATAGCTCTCCCCGGGGATCTGCTCAGCAGAGCGCAGCACGGCATTGTGCTGGTCGTTGCCCTGACCCACAGTAACAATGATGTCGCCGTCCTCGGGATCCACCCGCAGCACGGTACCAGCGAGCAGCTCCTGGGTCTTGCCGGAGTAGTTTTCGTAAACGACACCCCGCTCCACTTCACGAATGCCCTGGATGACCACCTGCTTGGCGGTCTGAGCGGCGATGCGTCCGAACTTCTGGATGTCCACGGGAATCTGGATGGTGTCACCCAACTGCACGTTGGGGTCGATCTTCTTTGCGGCGTCGATGTGGATCTCCAGACCAATATCGGTCAGTTCGTCCACGACGGTCTTGATCTGGTACATATACAGGCCCTTTTCGCTCAGGTCCACCACCACATTGTCGGCGGGGATGTCCCGGTGATCCTCCCGGTCTTTCCGGTAAGCGTTGGTCAGTGCCTGCTTCAGCCGCTCCACCATGTAATCTACGCTAATGCCTTTGAGCTTTTCCAGGTCCCGCAGGCTGGCAAAAATTTCTGCGCCGATGTCCACCTTGGGCGCTTCGGTCTTTTTGGTTCTTCTCTGTGCCATTGTCGTTTATATCCTCCTGTATCTATGATGTATGTTTTTTAGAATTCTACCCGCAGGCGCACCATGGCCACCTCGGACTTTTCGAAGGTGATGGTCTCCTTGCCTGCTTCTACAGTCACACGGCCATCTTCATATCCCCGCAGGATGCCGGGGATCTCCTTCAGACCGTTCCGGGGCCGATAGAGCTTGACCATCACCGGGCTACCCATAAACCGCTCAAAATCCGCCGGACGGGTGAGCTTGCGCTCCAGACCCGCAGAGCAGACTTCGAAGCAGTAGGACTCCTGGATGGGGTCCTTTTCGTCCAGCACCGGATCAACGGCTCTGGAAATGGCCTCGCAGTCGGTGATGTCCACATTGCCGTCCACCTTTTCGATGTACAGCCGCAAAAACCGCTCCGAGCCTTCCCGGACATACTCTACGTCCCAAAGCTGGCAGCCGTGGGCCTCCACGATGGGCTTGGCAAAGCTTGCCACCAATTCAGTCACTTTCATATTTTCGCCTCCTATCATGACGAAAGAGAGAGGGGCTAGCCCCTCTCTCCCGAACATCGAACATCTTAACATCTGGATTATATCACCATTAAGCAGGAAATGCAACCCTTTTTTCAAGGTTTTTTCCACATTTTTTCGACTTTTTCAAATTATAACCCACCGTGGAGGTATTTTCGGTCCCAATCATCGTCAAATAGGCTGCTCCCTGCCACCAGTGGACAGCCTACGGTCAGATCGTCTGCCAGCTCTGTCAGGGCCTGGGTGGGTTCCAGGCACTCCAGATAAAAGTCCGGCAGCGCCTCGCTTCCCAGTACGGCACCCATGATGCAGCCTGCGATGGCTGCCACAGCCGCACTGCGTCCGGAGTGATTGACCGCTGTGATCATAGCGGTGTCGAAATCAGCACCGCTGGTGATCACCGCATACATGGCACCTGCCAGTACCTCTGCTGCCGTCCGGCAGCCAAGGGTCTGCATGGCCTCCATTTGAGTCACATCGCTGGATTGGGAAAGGCTGATGGCCAATTGCAGCAGCTCCCAGATCTTGGTGGTCTGCCCATGGGCTCTGCCAAATTGCAGCTGGATGGCGTCGATGGTCTGCAAGATCAGCTCTGCGCTGGGCATTTCTCCGGATTCCAGTACAGCGCAAAGAAAATGGATCAATACCGCACCGCTCAAAAAGGCTTCCGGGTCACCGTGGGTCAGTGCCACGGCCTCGGCCCCCAGCCGGTCCAGCTCCTCTTGGGAAAGCCCCAAAGCCTGGGCCAGTAGTGCCGCGGGGATCACCTCGGTCAAGGCACCGGGATGGTCAGAGGAGTACAGCGGCTCCTCTGGGGTGCCCAGTCGTTCCCGGCTCAGTGCGTCCAGCATTCGGGTGTCCATGCAGTAGCGCCGCTTCATCTCCGGCACTGTGGACAGCCAGCAGTGGTTGCGCTCTGGTGTGCAAAAATGCTGGCTCCGGGACCATTCCCGGGTAGCAAGTGCAATATAGCGCACCGGTGGTGCCATTCTGCCCTGTAAGCGCTGTTGCGTCAGCGCAATGAGCAGACCATTGGCGGAAAACGCTGCCAGTTGGGTATAGGAGGTCACATCCGCATAGCCGTTGACCAGATCGTAGCCAAGCAATCCATTGGGGCCGTAATCTTCCCGGATCTCATCCAGCGTTTTGCTGTCTACGGTGTGGCCCATGGCATCCCCCACAGCCAGGCCCAGCAGACAACCCCGGACCGTTTGCTGACTTTTTCCCATGAATGCGCCCTCCTCTCTATTTTTTCAACAATATTATACTACAACCCCGCGAAAAGGCAAGGGAAATATCCCTCTATCCTGTCAAAAAATGGGAACAGCAAACGCTGTTCCCACTTTTCCTTGTTTATCAAACCGTTGCGGCCTCGTCCAAATGCCGCTGGATACGGCCCATGATCATATCCAGAGCCACCTGGTTTCTGCCACCTTCCGGAATGACCAGATTGGCGTACTTCTTGCTGGGCTCCACATACTTTTCGTGCATGGGCTTGACGGTGGTCTCGTACTGATGGAGCACCGATTCCAGCGTTCTTCCACGCTTGGTCACATCCCGCTTGATCCGGCGGCACAGCCGCACATCCGCATCCGTATCCACGAACAGCCGGATGTCCATCAGGTCCCGCAGCTGCTCATTTTCGAAGATCAAAATGCCCTCCACGATGATGACCTCCTTGGGAACGATCCGAATGGTCTCGTGGCTGCGGTTGTGCCGGGTGAAATCGTACACCGGGCAATCGATGGGCTGCCCCTGGCGTAACTGCTTCAGATGCTCCACCATGAGACTGGTCTCAATGGCGTCGGGCTCATCGTAGTTCAGGTTGCACCGCTCCTCGAAGCTCAACTCATCGTGGCGCTTGTAGTAGTTATCGTGGCTCAAGACGGTGACCTTCTGGTCGAATTCCGTCATGATGTTGTTCATCAACGTGGTTTTTCCGCTGCCGGTGCCACCGGCAATGCCTATGACCAGAATATTTTGCTCCATGGGGACTCCTCCATCTGATTTATATGTACAGGGGCTGCTTGGGATCGTAGGGTTGAGGCTTGTAAGTAACGGAGCCGATGGGCTTGCCTTCGACACCGTACTTGGGATTGTAGCCGAACAGGTTGACATACTGGGGCAGGTCATCCTTTTCCGCTTCCATTGCCGCCATCACTGCCACCGTTGCCAGCACGTCGTCCACAGCCCGGTGGGAATTGACCACTTGATCCTGCAAGCCGTAGGCTTCAATGGCCTTGCACAGCTTGTGGGGATAGGGGCGGCGGTCTTTGTAGACCGTCAGCAGGTCCAGCTTGTCCTTTCCCTTGAGGATCAGCGGATCTCCGCTGCGCAGCAGCAGGTAGTAAAGAAAGCTCAAGTCAAAGTGGGCATTGTAGGCAAGGAGCAGGGTGTTGCCCTGGAACATCCGGGCGATATCCTGGCAGAGGCGGGTCTTGGAAATGCCCTTTTCCTGAATATCCTGGGTGGAAATGCCCGTCAGGGCTACGATATTTTCCGGCACGGTGTTCCCCGGGGTCAGGGAAACAAGCTGGTCGTACTCCTCCACCACGGTGGCAATGCCGTCTCTGGGCTCCACCACCACGGCGGCAAACTCGATGATCTCATCCCGGGAGAAGTTCAAACCGGTGGTCTCCGTGTCGAACAGCACCAGCCGATCGTATTTTTGAAACAGGGAAGAAAATTTATCCATGTCAGTCTCCTTGAGCCAGAGCTTTGGCCCGCTTGAATTTGCTCTTAGGCTGGGCAGGTAGGTCGTATCGGTCAGCCAGCGCCTGGGCCCACTGCACAGCAGCATCCTCACTGCCGGATTTTAGCTCCACTTCCATTTCGCACAGGGCTTCTTCCCGACCACCGCCCAAAAGCACACCCTTGTCCAGCGCCAGCTCCACCACCGCACCGTCCAGAGCGATCGCTTTGGCGAGGCGGGTGAATTTGGCACCGCAGATAGGTTGCAGGTGTTCGAAGGGAACGGCATTTACGCCGGACCAGGCAAACAGTAGCTTGACCGTGTCGGCACACCACTGACCGGCAATTTCCCATTCACCCCGGGCACGACCTGGGGCAGGGGTCTTGATGGTACAGATGGATATGCCGTTTTCCATCCGGCGGCGCAGGGTGATCTTCTCTGTGGAAAGTAAGCCATCGCCTGTGTCAAAATAAGTGGTTTCCATGGAAAATTTCGAAAAATCTCTAAATTCTGCCTGCAATGCCTGAAGCGCCTTGGGAGTCGCTTCGTATTTCAATTCAAATTCCCGGCCCATAAAGTGCCTCCGTTCGTTGTTTTTCGTATTATATCAGCAAAATGGGGAAAAGTAAAGACGGTCACACCGGGCGATACACATTCAAAACGCAGCTGGCAGTGTCGGTCAATTCCGGAGTATGCGCCAGGGCTTCTGCGCCTGCCTTGGTGATCCGGTACACATGGGGGGTCATGCTCAGCAGCTGCTGCACCTGCTCCCCCACCACGGTAAAGGTGAACCGAATGGGTTCAGAGCGGACCAGCCGGAAGCCGGGAAGCTCCGGCACGGAGTCCTTTTCCCGGGTTTTCAGCTCAGGATAGATGATGTTTTTCAGACCCAGAAGATGGTCTTGCGCTGCCAGCACCTGAAAATAGTAGCCATCCGATTTCAGTACCCGGTGGAATTCCTCCGGTAGCGTCAGGGCAAACAGGCTGCTCAGCAGGTCAACGCTGTGGTCGTGTACCGGCAGCCGGGAAGCTGTGGCGCAGACCCAGGTGGCGTTTTTGTAGGCTCCGGCGGCATAGCGCACTGCTTCCTTAGAGATATCCAGGCCCAACAGGTCCATGTTCTGGCTTTGCGCCAGTCGGGTGCTGTAATAGCCCTCGCCGCAGCCTACATCCAGCAGACTTCCGGCGCAGTTCAGCTCCGTCGCCGTCCGGATCAGGACGTCCACGATGGGCTGATAGAAGCCTGCATTCAAAAAGGCCCGGCGGGCCGCCACCTGCTCACGGGTGTCCCCGGGGTTGCGGGAGTGCTTTTGCTGCACAGGCAGCAGATTTACATAGCCCTGTCGGGCAATATCAAAGCTGTGGCGGTTGAGGCAGCGGCAAGCCCGGTCAACCCGGGTCAGTGCTTCACCGCACAGGGGGCAGATCAATTCCATAGTCATTCCTCCTGAAGCTATCATACTCCATTTTCGAAACTTGTCAAATCTTATTCCCGGGAGAAGCGAAAAATGCGGCGTTTTTGGGCGATATTGGTGTGCATCTGGCTGTTATGTGTTCCGGTGCAGGGAGAAAACAAAAAATATGTGGCGCTGACCTTTGATGACGGCCCCTCCGGGCGATTCACCCGGCGGCTTCTGGAAGGACTTCAGGAGCGGAATGTGAAGGCCACCTTTCTGCTGTGCGGCTACCGGCTGGAGACCTATCCGGAGTTGGGACAGCAGATCTATGAACAAGGCCATGAGATCGGCCTGCACGGATACAGCCACAAGGACATGGCGAAAATGTCCGCCGGGGAGCTGAAAAAGGAGCTGGAAAAGACACTGACCCTACTGCCCGAAGGATGCCAGCCGGTGCTTCTACGCCCGCCCGGGGGCAGCGACAGCGCCACTGTGACCCAGGTGGCGAAGCAGGCGGGCTACGCCATTCTCTCCTGGTCGGTGGATCCCCGGGATTGGGCCAGCCACGACGCATCATCGGTGGAAACGGCGGTGCTTTCTAAAGTCCGCAGCGGGGATATCGTGCTGCTGCACGACCTGTCGGACTCCTCCGTGGACGCAGCGCTGGCCATTGTGGATAAGCTTCTAGCCCAGGGATTTCGATTTGTCACCGTCAGCCATCTGGCGGCACTGCGAAATATTCCGTTGGAGCCAGGGAAAACCTACCGCCATTTCCCGGATTGACCCGTCCCCTACAAGGGGGTTGCCGAATTCTGCTCCGCACAATTGTAGGGCGGGGGGCCATGCCCCCGCCGCCATGTCGGATGACTACCCTGCCACCTCGTATACCATATACCTTTACCGTTACGGCATTCGCCGTGCCACCGCTCCTGTTGGAAGAGGCAAGCGTGCGAGTGGGGCGGCTTTTTTCAATAATTTTTGCAAAAAAGTCTACCAATTCCAAAACAAATGTGCTATGATATTAGTGATGAGCAA
>CAZGTR010000072.1:0-6514 GCA_964528715.1 uncultured Oscillospiraceae bacterium
TGCCGAATCCCCTGTTTTCTGCTTCTGAAAACAGGGGTTCTTTGACAAACTGGAAAACCCACATCCGTGCGGATGTGGGTTTTTCTTATTCCTTTACAGCTGCCAGAATGTACTTGACCAGTTCATCCCGACCGTTTCCCTTCTCCGCTGAGAAGGGGATCACCGGGCAGTCCTCCGGCAATTCCAGATCCTCACGGATGGTCTTCAAGTTGGGCTCCAGCTCACTTTTTTTCAGCTTGTCCATCTTGTTGGCGACCACAACGAACTTGCAGCCGCTGTCCAGGAACCACCGGGCCATGGTGATGTCGTTATTCGTGGGCGGGTGCCGATAGTCCACGATCAGCACGCCCAAATCAATGCGGTTTGCCGCAAAATAATCCTCCATCAGCTTGCCCCAGCGCTCCTTTTCAGATTGGGAGACCTTCGCAAAGCCATAACCGGGCAGGTCTACAAAATAGCACTTGCCATCGATGGTAAAGTAATTGACATGAATGGTCTTGCCGGGCTTATCCCCCACCCGGGCAAAATTTTTCCGCTGCAAAATGCGATTGATCACAGAGGATTTACCCACGTTGGATTTGCCCGCAAAAGCGATTTCCGGATACCGGGTCTTAGGAAAGTCCTTCGGCGCCGCTGCCGAGATCAAAAATTCTACTTTTTGAAGGTTCATAGCCACCTCACTGTCGGATATCCGGTCTACGTCTGTTTGTCATCTTTTCTTCCTGGATGTTGTGTACCAACGGCGCTGCTGCCTCGTGCTTGATTCGATTCAGTGCCGTATCCAGTACCGTTTCCACTGTTTCAGCTGTCACAAAGTTCAGCCGTCTGCGCACCGTTTGATCAATATCTTCAAGATCTCGCTCATTGGCCTTGGGGATAATAACGGTGTGGATACCATGGCGCAGCGCTGCCATGGTCTTTTCTTTCAATCCGCCAATGGGCAGCACACGACCACGAATAGAGATCTCACCGGTCATCGCCACATCCGAACGAACAGAAGTACCGGTCAAGGCAGATACCATCGCCGTGCATACCGTCACACCAGCTGATGGGCCATCCTTGGGCACCGCTCCCTCCGGGAAATGGACATGGATATCCTTTGTTTTGTAGAAGTCCGGCGCAATGTCCAAGCTTGTCGCATTGGCACGAATGTAGCTCATTGCCGCCTGAACGGATTCCTTCATCACGTCTCCCAGATTACCTGTCAGCTCCAGCTTGCCGGAGCCCTCCATGACGTTGACCTCAACCTCCAGCACTTCGCCACCAACGCTGGTCCAGGCAAGGCCCGTTACCAGACCGACCTGATCTGCGCCGCCCTGCTTCTCCGGCAGGAACCGACGAGTCCCCAGATATTCCTCCAGATCACCACCGGACACGGTGAGGCGCTTTGGCGTTTCCTGCTCCAGAAGCTTCATATCCGCCTTGCGGCAGAGCTGTCCGATGCAACGCTCCAAATTTCGAACACCGGATTCCCGAGTATAGCAGAAAATGATCTCTCGAATGGCGTCCTCTGTCAGCCGAAGCTGGCTCTTTTTGATGCCATGCCTCTCCATCTGCTTGGGAAGCAAATGGTTTTTGGCGATCATCAGCTTTTCTTCGTCCGTATAGGAGCCCAGCTCGATGACCTCCATCCGGTCCAGCAGCGGTCTCGGAATGGTGCCCAGATCATTGGCAGTGGCGATAAACATGACATCTGAAAGATCGTATGGGATCTCCAGATAATTGTCCCGATAGGTACTGTTCTGTTCCCCATCCAACACTTCCAGCAGTGCTGCACTGGGGTCACCACGATAATCGGAACCCATTTTATCCACTTCATCCAGCAGCAGTAACGCATTGGAGCTGCCAGCTTGGGTCAGTGCTGTCATAATCCGGCCAGGCATAGCACCCACGTACGTCTTGCGATGTCCCCGGATATCCGCTTCATCATGAACACCACCCAGAGAAAGCCGGGCCATTTTCCGATTCAGCGCCTTGGCGATGGAATAGGCGATCGACGTCTTACCAACACCGGGAGGACCCACCAAACAAATGATCTGGGGCGGCATTTGCGGTGCCATCTGCCGCACAGCGATGGTCTCCAAAATGCGCTCTTTCACCTTTTCCAGGCCGAAATGGTCCTTTTCCAGGACCTTCCGTGCAGCGGCAACGTCAATACGCTCCTTGGTTTTCTTGTTCCAGGGCAATTCCAGCACGATATCCAGATAATTGCGCAGCACTGCCGCTTCTGACGATCCAAAGGGCTGCTTACGCAGACGTTCCACATCTTTCAGCAGTTTTTCCTGGCTTTCCGCACACAGCTTCAAAGCCTTGATCTTCTGCTCAAAATCTGCAAATTCGTTTTCATCGGTATCACCCAGTTCTTCCCGAATGACCCGCATTTGCTCTCGCAGGTAGTAATCCCGCTGCTGCTGATCCATATTGGCTCTGGTTTTTTCTTGAATTTCCGCCTCCAGCTGGATCATCACCGTCTCCTGGCGAAGGAATTTTACCGCCAACTCCAGCCGTTTCAGCGGGTTCATCTGTGTTAGGATCTTTACCTTTTCCTTAAAATCGATAGACGAGTGCTGAGCAATGGAGTCAGCCACAAAGCCGCAGTGATCCGAAGCCAGCATTCGCAGCTGCACCGTACCGGCTTGATACTCGCTCAGCTCCACATACTGGTGATACAAGGTGTTGGCCTCCCGGCGCAGCGCCTTTGCCTGAAGGGAATCCACGGTCTGCGTTTCAGGAACGGAAGCGACCACGCCAAACAGATACGGATCCGCCTGGGTCAGCTCCTGAATTCTGGCCCGATAAAGACCCATCACCAGGACCCGCACGCTATCGCCCTGCCCCCGCAGGACCTGCTTGACCTTGCAGACCGTTCCCATGGGAACAAGATCCGTAAGGCCGGGATCATCCTTCGACATATCCCGCTGCGGGATCAACATCAGAACTTGATCCCGCTTCATGGCTTCGTCCAAGGCCATAATGGATTTTGGACGTCCCACCTCAAAGTGGACCGTCTGCTCCGGGAATACCACCAGGCCCCGAAGCGCTAAAATCGGTATAGTGCCGATATTCAATTTCTCACTCATCAGATCGCTCCTTTCGCAATCATGAATTCCGTCCGTATCATACCGCCCACTGGCTATCCAACCACGCAATGCGCTTTGCAAGCCACTGCCGCAGCTGCTCCACGTTTCCGCAGTGATCATCAGCCGGGGTACCGTACTCATAGCTCGACTCCGGAACATTCACAGACCAGCCAGCTTCCAGATAGTTTTCTTCCAGCGTCTGCCCATATTGGTTCAAATACCAGTCAATACGGTTCTCGCCCAATTCGTTATCATAGACCAAATTCAACGTCACAGGTTTCAATTCGTTCCAGCGCTCCCGCACCAGCTCCATAAAAAATTCATCCTGGCACAACCACCGATAAAAATCCTTACTGTTGCACCAAAAGCCTCTCGTGCTATCGCCAGAACCGTCACCGTTGCCGCCGGTGTTATGATAGCGCTTATAAATCGCCTCCCAGTGCGTTTGCGACACATTTCCCATGGAAAGGTCCAAATCCCAGATCGGGCCAGCGTACAACACACCATCTTTCATATAATAGCGTGTAGAATATCGACCGAAGTCGATATCTTTCACAACTTCGTGGAATATGTAAAGGTCAACAAATGAGGCAAGATCGACATACTTCTCATACTTTGTATGATCCAAAGTGCGAAGCGCCGCCTCAATGGCCGAAACAGTCGCCGTGATCTGTTGCAGCTGGGCTGATGTCGGGCTTTCCGGGACATTCAGCTCAAAACGCATTCCGCCACCAGTATGGAAATAGGAGACCCCGTCTTCCGTTCGGGCTGTATTAAAGTTTCTCTCAATGAGAAAATCTCCGTTGTCTTCCCGGATATCCACCAAGTTCTCGCCCATATCCACCGGCTCCACAGCGGTATAAACACCCATGTATGTCCCATCCACCCAAAGGTTGCACAGTCTTGTCTGTGAGGTGTAAGAAAGCCCCATTGCCTGGGCATATTCAAAACCAATGGTAGGGCGCAGCAGGCTCTTATCAAAAGGATCCGCCAGAAGGCACCATTTTTTCCCTGCATCCATTCCAAAAAGGGACACACATTCTTGAAACTTTATATTATAAGACTTTTTCTCCGCTGAAAGAGAGGAATTTCCTCTGTACTTGATCCGAACCGTTTGCTGCTCCAGATCGATCCCCGGATATTCCACCCATGCCTGCGCCTGGGTATATTCCTTACTCAAGCTGCCGGAAGTGATGATGTGCAGCTCCCCAATCGTAGACATATTTTCTGCCGGCTCTGTCTCAGCAGGCTGCGTTTCCGTTGGCGTTTCCGTCTGTTCCGGTTCCGTCTCAAAGGGATGCGTCGTTTCCGACGACGGAGCTTCTTGATCGATCATCGGATCAGACGCATCTGTACCATAACTCTCGCCGGGCACCATACCTACCAACTGCCGGTTCACGACCGTAAAACCGACAACACCAAGACAAAGGATCAATGCCAGAAGGACTGCTGTTGCTTTTATCAAAAAACCTACTTTCATCATGCAAAAAAAGGGGGAACAACTCCCCCTTTTTAGCATATTATTTTGCTGCCCTGCTCCGCTTAGGCGTTGCGTCACAGCGGACGATCTCCGGCTGTGCGCCGTTGACGCTATCCGGGGTGATAATGACCTTGCAGATACTGGGATCAGAGGGGATCTCGTACATAATCTTCGTCATGATACCCTCCATGATGGCCCGCAGGCCTCTGGCGCCGATCTCCCGTTCCAGTGCCTTCTTGGCCACTTCCTGCAATGCCTCCGGCTGGATCTCAAGCTCCACGCCGTCCATCTCCAGCAGTGCCTGATACTGCCGGGTCAGAGCGTTCTTGGGTTCATCCAGAATGCGCACCAGGTCCTCTTGGGTCAGACTGCGCAGGCAGGTGATCACCGGCATACGGCCCACCAGCTCCGGAATAATACCGAATTTCAGCAGATCGTGGGGCTGTACCTGTGCAAGGAGCTGGCCCACATCTCGCTTCTGCTTGCTCTGGACGTTGGAGCCAAAGCCAATAGCGGATTTATCTGTGCGGCTTTCGATGATCTTATCCAGGCCATCAAAGGCACCGCCGCAGATAAAGAGGATGTTGGAGGTATCGATCTGGATCATTTCCTGCTGGGGGTGCTTGCGTCCACCCTGGGGCGGCACGCTGGCAACGGTCCCTTCCAGGATCTTCAGCAGCGCCTGCTGGACACCCTCACCGGAAACGTCCCGGGTGATGGAGGTATTCTCGCTCTTGCGGGCGATCTTATCCATCTCGTCGATGTAGATAATGCCCCGCTGGGCCAGTTCCACATCAAAATCCGCCGCCTGGAGCAAACGCAGGAGGATATTCTCCACATCGTCACCCACGTAACCGGCTTCTGTCAGTGTAGTAGCGTCAGCAATGGCAAAGGGCACATCCAGGATCTTAGCCAGGGTCTGGGCAAAGAGGGTCTTGCCGCTGCCCGTAGGGCCAATGAGCAGGATATTGCTCTTTTGCAGTTCAACATCGGACTGATTATCACGGAAAATCCGCTTATAATGGTTGTACACCGCAACAGAAAGAGCGATCTTCGCTTCCTCCTGTCCGATAATATAGCCGTCCATGAAGGTTTTCATCTCCATGGGCGTGGGCAGCTTTTCAGGAGCCTGCAAGTTCCCGGCGCCATCCATGCGGAGTTCCTGCTGAAGCAGTTGTGCGCAAGTCTGGACGCAATCGCTGCAAATATATACGCCAGGACCGGCGATCAGTCGCTCCACCTGGGTCTCCCGCTTTCCGCAGAAGCTACAGCGGATGGACTGTTCCTCATTTCTAGCCATGAGTCCGGTACCGCCTTTCTATAAGGATCAATGATGGGTCAAAACGGTGTCGATCAGGCCAAATTCCTTGGCTTCCTCCGCCGTCATGAAATTATCACGCTCACAGGCGGCGGTGACTTCCTCGACGCTCTTGCTGGTATTCTCCGCAAGGATCTTGTTCATCCGCTCCTTGATGGTCTGCAAACGCTTCATGTGGATAGCCATATCCGTGATCTGGCCCTGGGTGCCCGCAGAGGGCTGGTGGATCATGATCTCGGCGTTGGGCAGGGCCATCCGCTTGCCCTTGGTTCCGGCCGACAACAGGAATGCGCCCATGGATGCTGCCATGCCGACGCAGATGGTCGCCACATCGCACTTGATGTACTGCATGGTGTCATAAATGGCCATACCTGCGGTAACGGAACCGCCGGGACTGTTGATATAAAACTGGATATCCTTATCCGGGTCCTGAGCCTCCAGGTACAGAAGCTGCGCCACGATCAAAGAGGCCGTGGTGTCGTTGACTTCCTCGGACAAGAAAATGATACGGTCATTGAGCAGCCGGGAGAAGATATCATAGCTGCGCTCTCCCCGGCTGGTCTGCTCAACAACATAAGGTACTAAACTCATGGTCATTGTCTCCTTTCATGGGTCTGAAACATTCTAACCACGAAA
>CAZGTR010000073.1:0-6437 GCA_964528715.1 uncultured Oscillospiraceae bacterium
TATCTCCGTGTCCCGTGTGGGCGGCGACGCCCAGATCAAGGCCATGAAGAAGGTCTCCGGCTCTCTGAAGCTGCTCTACTCCCAGTACCGGGAATTGCAGAGCTTCGCCCAGTTCGGTTCCGATCTGGACGCAGACACCAAGTCCCGTCTGGCTCTGGGCGAACGGATCGTGGCAGTGCTGAAGCAAAGCTGCAACGCACCCGTGGAAGTAGCCCACCAGGTTTGCATTCTCTATGCTGTCACCAAGGGATACTTGAAAGATGTCAGCGTGGAGCGCATTCCTGAATTTGAGCGCCGTCTCCAGGAATTTATGGACAGTCGGTACGCTGATGTGCTCCAGGCTATCCGCACCAGCGGGAAGCTGGAGCCGGACACAGAAAACGCTCTGGCCACAGCCTTGAACGAGCTGTTGACCGAATTTGTAACAAACTGACCCGGAAGGAGGGAACCCCATGGCTGGCGTTTCCACCAAGGAAATCAAAAATCGAATTCGCAGCATGGAGTCTACCAAGCAGATCACCAAGGCCATGGAAATGGTGGCAGCCTCCAAGCTACGCCACGCCCAGGCCCAGGTAGCGGCTTCCCGGCCCTATTTTGAGATCCTCCAGGACACCATTGCGAATATCGTAGAAGCAAATCAAGACTGTTCTTCCCCCTACTTTACAAGCAGGCCGGTCAAACGCACCGCTTTTGTGGTCATTGCGGGCGACCGTGGCCTCGCCGGCGGCTATAACAGCAACATTTTAAAGTTGGCCCTTTCCCAAATGGAGGGAAAGGATGTGGCCGTTCTGCCCATCGGCAAAAAAGCGGTAGAATTTTTCCGCAGCCACGATCTGCCCCTGCTCCCCACCGCTTATGAAGAAGCCGCCGATCTGAACGCAAGCGGTTGCTTCTCCATCGCCAAGGAACTGGCAAAAGGCTATCTGGCAGGCCAATTCGACGAAGTGTACATCGGCTACACCAATTTTGTCTCCGTCCTGTCTCAAGTGCCCAGCATGGAGCAGTTGCTGCCTTTGAGCGCTCAAGGCCATGAAACCGAAAGCAGCGACATTCTCTACGAACCAGATCCCGAGACCGTCCTGTCCGCCATCATCCCGGAATATCTGGGGGGCGTGATCTACGGTGCCCTGTGCGAGAGCCGTGCCGCCGAGCAGGCAGCCCGGCGCACCGCTATGGACGCTGCTACCTCCAATGCAGAGGATATGATCGCAGATCTGAGTCTGAAATTCAACCAGGCCCGCCAGGCCGCCATCACCCAGGAGATCACCGAGATCGTCGCTGGTTCTTAACATCAACAAAAGGAGTTGACTCCAATGGCCAATAACAAAGGAACGGTCATCCAGGTCATGGGTCCCGTGCTGGATATCCGTTTTGCAGACGATCAGCTGCCCCAGCTGCTCTCTGCCATCCAGATCCCCCATGGGGAGACCACCATCATTGCGGAAGTTGCACAACACATCGGTGACAACGTAGTCCGCTGTATCGCCATGAGCTCCACCGACGGCCTGCAGCGTGGCGTGGAGGCCATCGACACCGGTGCGCCCATCACCGTGCCCGTGGGCGAAGATTGCCTGGGCCGGGTGTTCAACCTGCTGGGCCAGCCCATCGACGAAGGCGCACCCATTGAGGCCGCCGAGCGTTGGCCCATCCACCGCAGCGCTCCTGCTTATGAGGAGCAGCAGCCCGCCACGGAAATTCTGGAGACCGGTATCAAGGTCGTAGACCTGATCTGTCCCTATGCCAAAGGCGGCAAGATCGGTCTGTTTGGTGGTGCCGGCGTTGGTAAGACCGTGCTGATCCAGGAGCTGATCTATAACATCGCCACCGCCCACAACGGCTACTCCGTGTTCACCGGCGTTGGTGAACGTACCCGTGAGGGCAATGACCTTTACAACGAAATGACCGAGTCCGGCGTCATTAACAAGACCGCCATGGTCTTCGGTCAGATGAACGAACCCCCCGGAGCCCGTATGCGTGTGGGCCTGTCCGGCCTGACCATGGCAGAATATTTCCGTGACGTGAAGCATCAGGATGTGCTGCTGTTTATCGACAACATCTTCCGCTTTACCCAGGCCGGTTCCGAAGTCTCGGCGCTGCTGGGCCGTATGCCCTCCGCCGTGGGCTATCAGCCTACTCTAGCAACGGAAATGGGCGCTCTGCAGGAGCGTATCACCTCCACCAAGAACGGCTCTATCACCTCCGTTCAGGCGGTCTACGTGCCTGCGGATGACTATACCGACCCCGCTCCTGCCACCACCTTTGCCCATCTGGACGCCACCACCGCATTGGACCGTGGCATCGCCTCTCTGGGCATTTACCCCGCCGTTGACCCCCTTACCTCCTCCTCCCGGATCCTGACCCCGGAGATCCTGGGCAAAGAACACTACGAGACCGCCCGTGCCGTCCAGCAAATGCTCCAGCGGTACAAAGAGCTGCAGGACATCATCGCCATCATGGGCATGGACGAGCTGAGCGAAGAAGACAAGCTCACCGTCAACCGGGCCCGGAAGGTCCAGCGCTTCCTCAGCCAGCCCTTCTCCGTGGCAGAGCAGTTTACCGGCATGAAAGGCAAGTATGTGCCTTTGAAGGAGACCATCCGTGGCTTCCAGGAGATCATCCAGGGCAAGCACGACCACATTCCCGAGTCCTGCTTCCTCTTCGCCGGCACCATCGACGATGTGGTGGCCAAGTATCAGGGCGGTGAGGCCAAATGACCGACTTCCCTTTGAAGATCGTCACCCCCGACGGCCTGCGCTATGACGGCATGGCCCAGGAGCTGATCGTGCGCACCACGGACGGCGATCTGGGCTTTCTGGCAGGACACATCAACTGTGTTGCCCCTCTGGGCATGGGCCGGGCCACGGTTATCATCGACGGAAAGACCCGCTATGGTGCCTGCATCGGCGGCATGGTCTCCATGATCGACGGTAAGGTCAGCCTTGTCCCCACCACCTTCGAGTGGGCGGAGGACATCGATGTGGCCCGGGCGGAAGCATCCGGCCAGCGGGCCAAGGCCGTTCTTGGCAGCAAGACCGCTTCGGATACGGATCTGCGTCTGGCGGAAGCCCGGCTGCGCCGTGCGCTGGTGCGTCAGAGCGTCGCCTCCGGAAAATAAGTGAAATGGCGTGCAGCATCTTCGCTGCACGCCATATTTTTTCTGCTTTAGCCGCATTTTCCTGCGATAACGCCCATATATTTCGTACATCCTAAGTTGCGGAGGGATGGCAATGTATCGGCGTAAATTTCACAAATATGGGGCGCTTTTTGCGGCGCTATGTCTGACGATATCCGCTTTCACCGGCTGTCAGCCCAGCACCACTGCCTCCACCGCTTATCGAGTCGTATCCCAGATCCACGTGCAATATCAAAACAGCAACCTGCACCAGCGTTGGCACTTCCGTTCCGACGAAAAAATGGAAGCAGTGCTGACTTATCTGCGTCTTCTCGATCCCTACGGCACTCCAAAAGAGGACCCGGAGGATGTTGCCGGCAGCGATATTTACATTGCCCTTGTCTACTCCGACGGCAGCAGTAAAATCTACCACCAACGAGCCGACCGCTATCTGCAAATTGGTGATGGCCCTTGGAAATGTATCGATCCGGACACTGCCTTGCAGCTGTGCGCACTGCTAGGGATCCTCACCAGTGATCCCGGAACTACGGAAGACATTCCCTTTGCCGCCCCGCCATCCCTGTAACACTTACTCCATCAGCGCACACAGCAGCCGCATCAGCATTTCTTCCCGTGGCATTCCCTTATCCCATGTCTGAGGCGTTCGACAATACTGCCGCACCATCTCATGAAATGCCGAAATATCCTGCAATGTGTCCGGCTGTCCAGAAAGCAGATAATCCAGTGTCACGTCAAATTCTTTTGCCAATGCGATCAGCGTATCCACCGACGGCTCCCGCCGTCCCTGTTCATACATCCCCACCGCACTGGGGCTGATGTGCAATTTTTTAGCCAGCTCCGCCTGGCTCAATCCTCTCCCCTGGCGCAATGTGGCAATTCGTGTTCCTAACATGGTCCTCCCCCATTTCCACTTTTTCTTATATCATAGCACATTTTATCTTCATAATTTGTCGAAATGCGTCGAAGGAGAGAAAAAAAGCAGGAAAACAGGCTGCACATACTCCTGTTTGCAGTTTTTTTCGGCAAAATTCGCCTTTTCCCCCTTGTTTTTTTCTCATTCTGCGGTTATAATAGGCGCAGTAATGAAATAGGAGGTCCTATTATGGCTGTTAAAATCGAAAAAGATACCATCATCGGCGATGTGCTGGATATTGCACCCCACGCCGCTCCCCTTTTCTTCGCCATCGGTATGCACTGTCTGGGCTGCCCCTCTTCCCGGGGCGAGACCGTCGAAGAGGCCTGCATGGTCCACGGCATTGACTGTGAGCCGTTCCTGGCGCAGCTGAACCACTTCCTGGAGGCTTACGAAACCGACCAGGCCAGCAAGGTTTAAAAACCGGCTATGCCATCCCGATTTGCCGGGATGGCATTTCATTTTTGGAGGTTACTTATGAAGATCCCCATTTCCCCCAGACTGTTAGCCTGCGCCGGACTCGTCCCAGCCGGTGCCCGGGTGGCCGATATTGGCTGTGACCATGGCTATCTGGGTATTTATCTGCTGACCCGTCCAAATAATGCGGCGAAGCACATCATCGCCGCCGATGTCCGGGAAGGGCCCTTGTCCTGCGCCGTAAAAAATGCGGAAAAATACGGCATTTCCGAGAAAATGTCCTTTCATCTGTCCGACGGTGTCCAGTCCATTCCCCGGGATTTTGATGTCCTCGTCTGCGCCGGCATGGGGGCAGACACCATCATTTCCATCCTCTCCGCCGCCCCCTGGCTCAAAAATGACCAGTATCGCCTGATCCTGCAATGCCAGAGCAAACGTCCGGAATTGCGGCGGTATCTGTCCGAAAACGGCTGGTACATTGAAGAAGAATCCGTGCTCCGGGATGGGCGGTTTTTGTACACTGTTATGGATGTGTATTACCGGCCCGAGAAGCCGAAGCTGACCCCAGGAGAATGTTATTTCCCCCCTGCCATGCTGGAAAATCCAAGTGCCGAGGCCGTCGAATACTACCACCGGCTGCTGCGGGATCTGCGGATGACCCTTTCCGCCCGGGGCGAAAAGGCAGACGCTTCCCTAACCACCATTTTGCAAGAACTGGAGCAGCTATCCCGGGATTCTGCCCTGTCATTTTTGAAGGAGGAAGAAGCATGACCACCGTTGGAGAGATCCTCGCATTTATGGAGACCCTGGCCCCCACCGCCATGAAAATGGACTGGGACAATGTAGGGCTGCTTTTGGGCAGCAAAAGCACCCCCGTGACGAAGATCCTGGTGGCGCTGGACCCCTTTGAGGCCGTCGCCACAGAAGCCGCCGCCATGGGGGCCCAGCTGATCGTCACCCACCATCCCCTGCTCTTTCATCCGGCCCGGCAGATCACAGACGAGACCAGCATTGGGCGCACCATTTTGGCCCTGGCCCGCCACGGTATCAGCGCCATCAACGCCCACACCAATCTGGACTGCGCCGACGGCGGTGTCAACGATGTTCTGGCCCAGGCACTAGGGCTTTCTGAAGTTTGCGTTATCGGACAGGAGCACCTGCTACGGGCGGGTCACGTGGATACCATGTCCCTGGAGGCATTCCTTGCCCGTGTAAAGGAGCAGCTTCATTGTGATGGTCTGCGATATGTAGACGGCAGAAAATCCGTTCACAAGGTCTGTGTGGGCGGTGGCAGCTGTGCTGACGAGATGCTGGAAGCGATTGGTACCGGGTGCGACACCTTCGTCACCGCCGATGTAAAATACAACCAGTTCTGGAATGCCCACGATCTGGGTCTGAACCTGATCGATGCCGGACATTTCCAGACGGAAAACCCGGTCTGCGCCGTTCTTGCTCAAAAACTCCGGGCTGCTTTTCCGGAAATTCAAGTGGAAATTTCCAAAAACCACGCAGATCCCATGAAATTCTTTTGATATCTATTGATTTTTGTATGGCAGTCTGCTAAAATAGATGGGAAAAAATTTAGGCATTTTGCCATCAACATAGAAGGGAGATTCTTATGTCCGGACATTCCAAATGGCATAACATCCAGAAAACCAAGGGCGCACAGGACGCTAAGCGTGCAGCTGCCTTTACCAAAATCGCAAAAGAGCTGATCGTGGCTGTAAAAGAGGGTGGCGGTATCACCGATCCCGCTAACAACTCCCGCCTGGCCACCGTCATCACCAAGGCTAAGGCAGCCAATATGCCCAACGACAACATCAAGCGCTGCTTGGAAAAGGCCGCCGGTGCCGGCAGCGGCGACAGCTATGAGACCATCACCTACGAAGGCTACGGCCCCGGCGGCGTTGCCGTGATCGTAGAGACCATGACCGACAACCGCAACCGTACCGCAGGCTCCATGCGCCACCACTT
>CAZGTR010000074.1:0-6365 GCA_964528715.1 uncultured Oscillospiraceae bacterium
TTTCCCCGGGGCAGTTTTCCACCGCCTGCCGGATCAGCGGTCCGGTGGCACCGCCCAGGAACAGCTTCTTCACATGGGCACAGATCTCCGGGCCCAATACGTCGTAAGGAATGTGCTTATCGTAGCCGCCGGCGATCAGGATCACCTTCTCCGGGAAGCTGCGCAGACCCGCAATGGTGCGACTGGGAGAGGAGGCAATGGAGTCGTTGTAATACCGCACCCCGTCCTTGATCCGCACCAGCTCGATGCGATGCTCCACACCGCCGAAGGTCCGGGCCACCTGCCGGATGGTCTCATCGCTCACCAGACCCTCCACCGCCAGCATCGCCGCCATGTAGTTTTCAATGTTGTGTACGCCAGGGAGCAAAATCTCCTTGGTATCCAAAACCGGCTGCCCATGGCGGCAGATCACACCGCCGCTCATGCACACATCTCCGCTTCCCAGCCGGGAAAAGTGCTTTGTCGTCCCGTTTCCGGTCATGGGTGCGGTGATGGCATTGTCCCCATTGACGATCAGAACGCCATTTTTCCCCTGGAACCTGTAAATATTTTCCTTTGCCCGGACATATTCTTCCATATCCTTGTGGATATCCAGATGATTCGGGGCCAAATTCGTGATCACCGCCACCCGTGGGCTGTGGGTCATGTCCATGAGCTGGAAAGAACTCAGCTCCACCACCGCTACATCCGTCTGCTTCATTTGGGGTACCAGCGGCAGCAGGGGCGTTCCGATGTTGCCACCCAGCCAGACGGTGTTCCCCGCCGCCTTCAGCATTTCGCAGATCAGCGTGGTGGTAGTGGTCTTGCCGTCGGAGCCGGTGACGGCAATGATGGGACAGGGGCAGACTTCAAAAAACGCTTCCATCTCCGATGTGACCACCGCACCCTTTTCCCGCAGGGTGCTGACCGCCGGGCTGTCCGGGTGCATTCCCGGGGTGCGGAATGCAATTTCTGCCGTCATGTCCCGGTAAAAGTCGTCACCCAGAAACAGCTGGCAGCCCATTTTCTCCAGCTCCAGCACTTCTTCGTCCAGCTTCTCCCGAGGCGTTCGGTCGCCGCCCAGAACGACGCTGCCATGTGCCAGCAGCAGCCGCACCAGCGGGCGGTTGCTGACGCCCAGACCCAATACCGCCACACGCTTGCCCCGGAAATTTTCAAAATAAGTATCAAAGGATGTGTTCATCATTGCATTTCTCCCATCCGGATTTTTCTGTATATAGTATATCCTCTTCGAAAAGATTTTTCAAGATGTTTGACAATTCCCGTTCTTTGCTGTACAATATTCCAGCGACCAGGTCGGACAGCCGCGGACGCCAGCCGAAAGGCAGCGGATGAGGAAAGTCCGGGCTTCACAGGGCAAGAATAACGGGTAACGCCCGCCGAGGGTGACCTCAGGACAAGTGCAACAGAGAGATACCGCTTCTCCTTTTTGGGGAAGTAAGGGTGAAAAAGTGGGGTAAGAGCCCACTCGGCCCATGGAGACATGGGTTTTACGATGTAAACTCTATTCGGAGCAACACCGTGGAGGGACATACAGGCCGGCCCGGCCGTCCCGAGGAGGTGGCTGGACCCCGTGAGCAATTGCGGGGCTAGATAGATGGCTGTCAAGACAGAACCCGGCTTATAGACCAGATCGCACAAAAGCACCGCTCGTCTGAGCGGTGCTTTTTTCTGCAATTTTCAACTGCTCAGCGCAGCCCTTGCCTGTTTTTCAGCCCATTGCATGGCATCCTTTGCGGTTTCAAAAACTTGATCTTCACCGGAGGCCAGATAGCCTTCCCATGCCTGCTTCAGGATCTTTTTCACCGCGGCATTGCCAGGTAGAGTGCCATGTTCTATCCATTCACTTCGTTCTGATTCATAAAGCTTTTCGATTGAGCAACTGTCCAGCAGTGCAGGATCCATCCCCTGCGCTTCTGCCGTTTTCAGCATTTGCTCCACATCCGTTTGCATCCAAATGGGATACTGCCCCGCCTGAATGACCGGGTACATTCCCTCGTGGAGCAGCCAGGAAATGAAATACATACCATGTTTCTTGTGTGTCGATCCGGAAGCAACACTTGCAAAATTACCCGGTTCCATCATATGGACCATGCTTTCTACAGCTGACGGTGTCCCATCCTGCACTGGGCAAGGAACGACCGCCGTCACAAAATCATGGGGATATCGGACCTTATCCATACACAGGCTCAGCTGAGAGCCATCAGCAAGCATGGCACTTTCTCCTCTCAAAAAGCCTGCGATACCATGCTCCTCCGCTTTACAAGTACCGTAATCGCAGGCCCACCCCTTATCCATGGTCGTTTTGATCATTTCCAGCCCTTGGATCCAGATTGCATCGCCGAAGTCTATCTCATCATTACGCACACTTGCAGTGGCTTGAATGTAGTTCTGGGCTATGGTGATATCCAAACCATTCCAGCAAACGCCATAAATTTTATCCGTTTTCTGGCTCTTTTCCAGCTTTTCGCAGGCAGTTAGAAATTCCGAATATGTCCATCCATCATAGGGAACTTCCACACCGGCAGCAGTAAACAGATCCACATTCACCAACATCGTCGCACTGTTGGTAAAGCTGACAGGCACACCGTACACTGTACCGTTTTCCCCTGTCACGGCCTTCGCCATTGCTGCCCCCAGAGCTTCTGGAAGATCAGCACTCAAATCAGCGCTCATGTCCGCCAAAAGACCAGTTTGGCCTTTTTCCTTCAAACTCTCCAATGTACCCGTACTAATAAGCACATCGATGTTTGTACCATTCTGCAAATAATGATCCGGAACCGTGCTGTCTGCGCTTTTGTCGTCATATGGAACAAATTCCACAGTCAATCCATTTGGACCGAATTTCTGATTTGCATTATCGCAAATGATCCCATACGCCTGTTCCATGCTTTTGGGGCCATAGACATACAGCTTCACCGGTGTTTTTCCATCTGTCTCTCCATACCAAAACGACCATGTACAGTGGGATGTGGATTCCGTTCGATCCGTTTCCGGTGTTGTCTCAGCCGGAGTGCAGCCGAGAAGCAAGCTTATCATCATTCCAACGGTCAACAAGATCGTCAAATACTTTTTCATTGTCCCGCCCCTTTCCTTTTTCTATATATGAGTTTAACAACCCCCCAATGTCAACATTTTCCACAGTTTCTGCATTTTTCACAACATTTCTTTCATCATTTAAGAAAATTGCACAAAAGCACTTCAATCCGGCAGTGCTTTTGATATACGAAACCGCCCGGACATTTTCTGTCCGGGCGGTACGATATGATCGCCGTTTTACTGAGCTGCTTTCTGTTTTTCCTTCCGGGCTGCAAAAATGCCGTACAAGTTCGTAGCCACCGCAGCCACATCAAAGGCCACCGCCGCATAGCTGCTGTAGTGGATATCGTGGATCATCCACATGATCTGGCCGAAGATGATCGCCGCCTTGAACACGGCCACGCTCTTCACATCCATCGCCAATGTCAGCGCCACCGTCGCCAGCAGGGGCAGCCATTGCAGCCAGGTGCCATCCCCCAGCCAAAGAGTCAGCACCAGCTGGATGCCGATGAACACCAGCTTCAGCCATTGGCTGCCGCCGGTCTTGGCGAAGAGCAGATTTCTGATGATGCTCAGGCCGTTCGCCACGGCACCGGACACGGAGCCCAGCACCAGCGTGCCCATGCCCATCAGGGCGAACTGCCCACATTGGACATACATGACCCGCTCCTTTTTCTTGATGATACCGGTGGAAACCATCAAAATACAGCCCAATAACGAAAGAATATTGCCAATGATCAGTTGCATATCTGTTCTCCTTGCGATAATAACGATTTTTATTCATTATACCTTGGGTCGCCGTTCCTTGTCAAGAAAAAACACCGCCGAAAGAGGCGGTGTTTTCCTGTTTATTCTGCTGTTTCTTCCGTTTTTTCAGCTGCCATTAGGCCAGCCACATCGCTGACCGGCAGAGAGAAGGCAAAGGTCTGGGATTTTTTATCCATTTGCTTGTACAGAGCATTCAAGATTTGGTCCCGGATGGACTTATCCACCACCACCAGAAGCATTTCCTTCTCTGCATGGAGGGTAATGCCGAAGAAGGCAGCAGCCTCCTCCCCCACCACACCTCTGGCATTTAAGATCGTGCCGCCCCGGGCACCGCAATCACGTGCCACATCCATCGCCACCTCCGCAAAGCCGGAATTGACAATGGCAATGATCACTTCATGGTTATTGGTCGTCATGGCTGTTCCCCCCTCATAAATCGGTTGTTGCTCAAAAATTGGTAATTATTCACGCCGATGATACTGCTCAGCGGCACGGCGAAGGCCACTCCCTTGCCGTTTTTAATGGTCTCGAATTTTCTCTCCAGGCATTTCATGATCTCATCCACCAGATTCTCCCGGACGAAGCTGATTATCACAGCCTTGTGGATGTTCAGGCCCAGCATATCGATCCACTCACTCGTGGCAGTGCCCTTTCCCGGTGCCACCAGCTGGCAATTCACCTCAAACTGGCTCAACACATCCAGGTAAAACTCCGCCTTTGAGCGATCTACAATGGTAAACAGGAGCTTCAGTTTTTTCACGCCCGAAGGGTTCACGGTATTGTTCATTTGGCTCCTCCTTACAAAAAGTTGATGATCTGCTGATCGTCTGCATCCAAGATCCGCTTCATTGCCCGGCGTTCCTGGATATGCTCCGTGACCACGGCCTTGAAGCCCAGCAGCTGGATGGTGATCAGCGGCGTCATGGCCACCAGTGCCACCACACCGAAGGCATCCCGCAGCACCGCGTCCGCCCCCTGGATCGCTACGCACACGCCGGTGGCAAAGGGCAGGATGAAGCCAGAGGTCATGGGTCCGCTGGCAACACCGCCGGAGTCAAAGGCGATGGCGGTATACACCGGGGGCACGAACAGGGACAATCCAAGAGAAATAAAGTAACCGGGAATGATGTAATAAGTAATGGAAAAATCAAAAATGATCCGCACCACGGACAGGGCAATGGCAGCACCTACGCCCAGGCACAAGCCGATCATCAAGGATTTTTTGGAAACGGAACCGCTGGTCACATCCTCCACCTGGGCATTGAGCACATGGATTGCAGGCTCTGCCAGAACCACCAGAATGCCCATAAGCAGACCGATCCCCACCAGAATAACCGGGTGCAACTGTGCCAGCTGAGCACCCAGCTTGTAACCAATAGGCATAAAGCCCACATTCACGCCGGTGAGGAACATCACAAGCCCCACATAGGTAAACAGCACACCAACGCCCATTTTCACCAGCCGCTTGCCGGGCAGCTTCAAAAATGCCACCTGGCAAATGCCAAAGAACAGGACGATCATTCCAAGGGCTAGAGCCACTTCCTTGGCGGTATGCCCCGCCGTTTCCAGGAAGCTGCCCAGAATATCGCTGCTCACCGCATAGTCCGGCACCGCATAGCGAAGCTCATTCTTGGAAAAAACACCCAATACCAGCACAGCAAGCACCGGACCGATGGAGCACAGGGCCACCATACCGAAGCTATTCTCCTGTGAACGCCGGTCACCCAGAACGCCAGAAATACCCACACACAGCGCCATTAGGAATGGGACCGTAATGGGACCGGTGGTGACACCGCCGGAGTCGAAAGCCAACGGAAGCAAATTCAAGTTGTCGTTCACCGCCAGCAACAGTGCCATAGCAAACAACAGCATATAGAAAAGCATAAGAAGATCCGACAGCTTCCGCCGGAATACGATACGCAGCACGGCAACCATCAAAAACAAGCCCACGCCCACGCCAACTGCATAGATCAGCAACGTCCCGTTCATCACGGAGCTGACTTGATTGGCAAGCACCTGCAGATCCGGTTCTGCGATGGTGATCAGCATACCCAGCACGAAACTGGCACCCAGCAACAGCCCCAGTTTTCTCTGCTTGGACAGACCCGCACCTACATGGGTACCCATGGGGGTCATGGCAAGATCCGCACCCAGGCTAAACAGCCCAAGGCCCAAGATCAGCAGCACAGCCCCTACCGTAAAGGTCCCGATCTCGATACCGGAGATATCGAACCAAGGTAACACCGCCAACAGGTACACGATCAACGTGATTGGCAGGGCCGACACCAACGCCTCTTTGATTTTTTCACGAAGTTCTCTCAATCTTCATCACCTTTCCTATCGATTTCATTGATTTGTGTACCATTATACCAGAAAAAGGACGCTGTGCCAACTAAAATTTTGTGAATATTTCGAAAATTCGAAAGCAAAAAATCCCCCGAGCGTAAGCTCGGGGGATCTGTAACCATTTAGGCTAGGAGATTACTCCAGGATCTCGGTGACGACACCGGAACCGACAGTACGGCCGCCTTCACGGATAGCGAAACGCAGGCCCTTCT
>CAZGTR010000075.1:0-6312 GCA_964528715.1 uncultured Oscillospiraceae bacterium
TAACAAATACATCGGCGGCATCATCTTCCCCGGTGTCCGGGTCTCTCTGGACGCATTGACCAGTCGGGCCGCCCAGCTGCCGGGTATCAGTCTGGACCAGCCCAGGCACGTCATCGGCAAGAACACCGTGGACTGTATGCGCAGCGGCATGATGTACGGCACCGCCGCCATGATCGATGGTCTCATTGAGCGCATTGAGGAAGAACTGGGGCATCAGGCCACCATCATCGCCACAGGCGGCATGGCTCAGTTCATCACCCCCCTGTGTAAGCGGGAGATCATTCTGGACAAAGACCTGCTTCTTAAGGGTCTGAACGAGATCTACAAAAAGAATAAAAAATAAACATCGCCCCATTTCCGCTTGGAAATGGGGCGATGCTATATCTCAATTCATTTTTTCTTCGCCAGCTCCAGGACCATGTTCATTTTTTCCATAATCTTGTCGTAATTCTCCCGGCGGTGGGGCTTTAAGCAATCAGAGCAATCTTTGATCCCCTGCTGGGTATAAGTAAAGTTGCCGCCGCACTTGTCTCCCAGGGCATACAACGGGCAATAGCAGAACAAACAATTAAAATTTTCCGGGTCTGCGCCCCGATGACAGGGAAAATAGGGACATTCCTTATTCTGAAAAAAATCGTATGCCATGCTCACGCCTCCAATTGTGTATGTTCAAACAGATCCCAGGGATACGCTTTGGGCGGCTCGTGCCGGAAAACCATCCGCTCCCCGGTGCCCGGGTGGGTAAAGCCCACACAGCAGGAGAACAGGGCGATCTCGCAGGGATCATCCAAGGTGCTGTACTTCCGTTCCCCAACCAGCGGCAGACCCCGGCTTGCAAACTGCACCCGGATCTGGTGCGTTCTGCCAGTCTCCAGGCGCACCCGCACCAGGCTGTTTTCTGCCGAGTGTCCCAGCACCCGGTAGTGAAGAACCGCCTCCTGCACGCCCTTGCCGGGCTCGCTGGCTACAAAGGTCATCTTCCTCGCCTTATCCCGACCCAGAAGATCCCGCAGAGTTCCCTGCAGCGCCGGTGGCTCGCCATGAAACACCGCCAGATATTCCTTTTCGAATTCATCCTCCCGGATCTGCCGGGACAGCTCCGAAGCAGCGTATGCGTTTCTTGCCAGCACCATCAGCCCGGACACCACTCGGTCCAGCCGGTGTACCGTCCTGACATCGGCCTTGGGGTCTCCCAGCTCCTGCCGGATCAGCTCCGGCAGACCGCCGGGCTCATCCGTTGACAGCACTCTGGCCGGCTTCACACACACCAATACATCCGCATCTTGATAAATGATCTCCATAGCCACCATCCTTTTCCCATATGGTAGCAGAAATCCGCGGCCAATGCAAGCATTTCCGTCAGTTTTCAGCCAAACGCACCATGATCACCTGATTTCCCGTATTGTCCGGGGAGATCACCACCTGGGCATAGGCTTCCGGCAATTGCACTTCCTCACCCTCCGGCTGGCGGCAAATGAGGTACCCATCCACCTGGTACCAGTTTCCGATCTCCAGGCTTTCCAGATATTCTTCCAGCGTCAGGTGGTTATTGTAGATCACTTTTGCGTGGGGCTGGCCCACATAGCGCAGGTGCCAGGGCTCGTATTTCACCCCGGTCTCCCCTTTTCCGTACACCGGGTAGCGGATGATGAAACCATATTTCCAGCAATTGGAATTGACGAACTTCCCGGCGTCGTTTTTCAGGAAGCCATAACTAGCGTAGTATTTCACATACACATCCAGCGCAAGGCCCGTCTGGTGTTCGCTGGTTCCCGGGGCATTGGCGGTCGTTGGATCTTCATCGTACAGCTCCTGCTGCTTTTCCTCCGTGCGGAATGCACTGGAGATCAAAAGCCGCTCTCCTGTCGCTTCCTCCACCGCCGCCACCAGCTCCTGATAGGCGTTTTGGATGCAGGTGTTCATCTGCACCTGCGTATCCCGATAGGCGGATATACAGCGTTCAAAGCCCTCCGGGATGGGATGCGCCCCATTGACCAAAAGCATACTCTGGTCAATGCGCACCGCCGGATCCTGCGCCAAGTCCCCGGTCGTTTTGGATATCAGCACCGGCGACACCGGCTCCAGCTCCACCTTCTCCTGTCCAATGCCCAGATACGCAATGGTCACATAGACGCATTGGGGCTCTTTCCAGAGAAAAAGCCCCAATGCGCACAGAAGCAGCACCGCGCAGGCCGATACCAGCCATCTCACTTTTCGTTTCATGTTCCTCATTCCTCGCTACCTAAACTAAGGAACATTGTAGCACAAGTGACTGATAAATCAATTTAAGGTTTGATTAAGATTTTGATATAATCCCCTTAGAGTAGACACTCAAAAAAGCAAAAGTTTTTGAGAATACTCTAAGGGGGCACTTCAATCCAGACTGGCCCCAACATTAATTATAGAACCCATAGGACCTAATCGTGAAAATAAAAAAAAGCAACGACCTTACTGCGAAAGTCGTTGCTTTTTGTCTGTATAGGACACTATAGATGCAGATATTTCGGGGTTGATTTGCATTGAATTTTATAAAAATCGAGCAACTTTCGTCCGCAAGTTTCGACAAAGGTACAGGCTATATGCCAATATCTTTCACTTTTGATAAATTTCGCCATATCTTCCAGCCAAATACAAGCTATCGTCTTGATTGGCGTATACTACCCACAGCATCAGCCGCTTTACAAGGAGCCCAGTTCGCATCAGATTCAAAGGTGCCATCCCCTCTTTGAAATTACACAACTCTCAAACCTCAAATTTCTTTCCGCATCCCAATGCGAAATGACGGTAACGAACCGTTGAAATCAAGGTTTGGTGTAACTCCTACTTATATTTTAGAACTCGCAGAGGTCATTGTCAACTGTAATTCTGTTCTCCAATGATATTTTTTCGTGCGACTGGGCATCGATCAGCAAAAAATGATATCCGTGATCCAGCGCTGTGCGAAGGAAGCCTTCGACTTCTGCATCCGAGAAAAAACTGCGCAGATTGACGTAGATAAAAAGCTTGTCCCGTTCAAACTCCCGAACCAGTTCCATATAATCGATCAGCCGTTCCAGGGGATCCTCGTATTCATCCCGAACTGTTACCCCCATTCCCTTTAGCAACCCGCCTACCGTACATTGGCCGCAAACAATATCGCAGTCAAAAGAAAATGCCAATTCCGAGGTGTAGGATTCCAACCGTTGCAGAATATCAGCGGTTTTCAGGAAAAAGGCATCACTTCCGGATATTCGCTCCATCTGTCCAATGATTTTATTGAGCAGATGCTTTTTGTTCATATCGAAATTGAGGAAGTTGTCCATCACTTCCACCCAATTTCCAATCGGAAGCTGTTTGTCCTGCTCTGACAGAACCAGTTCCCCTTCCATGCCATCAATCTGGTCATACAAATCCTGCAAAAAAGTGCGCAAAAAACCGGGGGCCTCAATCACAAGGGTTTGCGCCTTCGTCCCGGAAAAGTCCATGATTGTCTCCATTTGCGGGTGGCACAAAATCATAATTCGATCAACCTTTCATCGCTGCTGACCACATCGCTTGTCCAATCTCCTACAACGTACTCCATTTTGGAAAACTGCTTTTCTGTTATCGTTAGTATTTGCACGATCCCCTTGGGTGGCTTATTTCTGCGAATACTCTCTGCCACAGCCGCCTGGACAGAGCCATTGAGCAGCAGCTTGCAGTACACCGATTCCTGCAACATCAGAAATCCACTTTGCATGAGAAACTTCCGAAAGCGGCGATAATTCCGCCGTTCTGCCGATGTTTCCGTTGGCAGATCAAAAAAGGCGATCATTCGCATAAATCTATAGCTCATAGCTCCAGCATTGAATCCGGTCAACATTTTCTGTGTTCAGTGCTTCAAACACACTTCTTGTATACACTCCTATGGCATTTAGCACCGTATGCTTTTCTTTCCCCAAAAATACATACCCATTCAGCAAATCCAACAGTACTCGTTTTGTACTTTTATCCAACTGGGTGGGCTGGGTAGCGTATACCGCCCTGTCAACCAGGATTCGGAAGGGCTCCATGAGATCGCTGGCCAAATTGAACCTGTTAAACACATTTTCGTGGTGGAGACCCATCTGTGTCAGATAGCCATTGGCCGTGATTTCTCTGGAAAACGCCGATAATAAAATGGCATATCCATAGTTTAATGCCGCATTGATTGGGGAGTCTGCCGATCTGGTAAAGTCCATACCAAAAATCCCATTAAAATACACCTTCGCCGCATGGCCCTCCCGATTCGTCGCATCCTGGAATTCCAGCTGACCGATATAGCTTTTCAGCAGATCATACTCCTGGATATGCCCCGTTTCCAGCAAAAACTCCGCTTGCTTCTGGATCTTCATGGCAATGATGGTTCCCCAGACCGCACCCTTGACGGGTGCGGTCCATGCGACTTGGGCACGAATTTTTCGGGAAGTATCATGACAACCGTAGTACGGAACCAACTCTCCCTGAGGCAGGCGCTTATTGTCGCAGAAAATGACCTTGATTTTTCGCTCCATAAGCTCGGACAGCAGGCAACCTGTCATGGAAACTGCCGGGTTTTCAATCATTACAATCGCTATTTCGTCCAGAAAGACCCGCCGTACCTCTTCTCCACTAGTAACCATATAGCCCATTTTCAGGTCCAGCTTACACCGGGAGGATATCACCACCGTCCGCCAGCTCATAACAGCTCCAGCAGATTTTCACTGCACCGCCCAAATAGTCCCGAAGCGGATTGGTCAATGATGCGCACGTCTGTGTATTGCTTTTTCCAATTGGAAACATTCATACTCAGCGCTGTTACGCCCGATTGACCTCCTCCACCTATATCCCGCAAATCCACGCCACCGGCTCCAGAGCCAAACAGGCGTAACATGTTCATCAACACCTTGACCTGTTCCTCCTCATCCAATACAACAAATCTGTTCTCACCGTTTTTCAGCGTTTTTGCTTGGTTATTTGGAAGTTTTGTGAATGGCCACGTCCCCAACTTTTCAATCAAAAAATTATACAATTCCACGTTTTTATCCTTGGAGATATGGTCACGCTGCGAATCCAGAATAATTGCCTTGTTCATCTGTTGTTTTTCCTGGAACCGCTCCAACGCCTTAATATATAGTTCCCAACTGTAGCCCACTACAATCGAAAGCAGGGGCGACACCGTTATCTTTTGTCCCGTTTTTGCCGTTAGCGTTGTCCTCGTCCCATCCAGAGGGATTACCGTATTCACTTTCAGGGGCCTTCCCTGAAGCAGAAGTTCTAAGTCAGCCACCGTCTTTCCGGTAATTCGGTAAATCTCACCAGACGTTACTTCCAGCGCCTCCCGTTCGCCTTGCTGGAATTTGTCCACATACAGAAGAGGAATCGGAACAAACATGATCTCTCCTTTTTTCTTCTGGGTAAAGCGGGCCAGCACAAAGAAGGAAGCAGTTGGCTTGTTGTAGCCGCCGTATTTCTCCGTAGGAAGTCCTTCTTTCAGCGGAATCAGGTTTTCTCCCTTTTTCACAGGTTGCTGATCAAAGTATCCACCCCTTCGGCAGAAAGCATACCGGGTCAAATGCACGGCGTTTTTCCCCATGGTTTTTCGTACAATGGCAAGGTCTTTTTCTCCGTTCCAATAGGCGATCTTCCCATGGTACAATGCCTTTGCAAAAAGCTTCTCCGCCTGCACGTTATAGCTGCTGTCCAGTAAAAACCACTTTTTCGTAAATCGCTCATGATATACATTGCCCACCACAACATTCAGGTAAGCATCCTTTGCATGGTGCAGATCGTTGACGCTTCTGCACTTCAACATTTGGAACGCTTGCCGGAATTCCGATACCAGTCCCGCTTTTACACAGATGATTTCCGTATTCGGGAATTTCTCCTGTAAAAGGTCCTTAATTACTTTCGTTGACTGGCGTGTCTCCACCAACTGACGGTTGATAAAGCCCATCTTTTCCTCGGGCGTAAAGCGAGTTGAACGAGTTAGACGCCGGTACTTCTCCTCCGTCATCAGGCCATTTCCCTTGAGCATATGCCAAAATGGTGTCATATTCCGGCGAATATCTTCCGGAACCGGATATGTATCGCTCTTCATACCGTTGATTTCGGACTCCACAAATACCAGATTATTCAGAACGCTGTCATCCTTCACATGGCACCGGGGATAGATGTGTTCCAGATTGTAAGTACCATCCGTCAGGTGAGACAGATCAATCGGTTTACCCGTATAGGCGCTCTTGCCCAAATCTCTTGTCGATGTGATGCTGATTGCTCGAACTTGTCAGGAGCATTACAAAAACAATGTGGACTCCTTTATCTTGGTGTCCAGCG
>CAZGTR010000076.1:0-6220 GCA_964528715.1 uncultured Oscillospiraceae bacterium
TGGGAACCCAGATGCTCAATGTGCATGGTGCCGATGTTGACGATCACCGCCAGATCCGGCTGACCGATGCCGCTCAAATAGGCAATCTCCCGGAAGTGGTTCATTCCCATTTCCAGCACCGCCACCTGAGTATCCTCCGGCATGGAAAGTACCGCCATGGGAAGTCCCAGATCATTGTTGTGATTGGCAGGGCTTTTGCTCACCCGGTAGGTGCTCTGCAAAACGGAGGCGATCATTTCCTTGGTGGTGGATTTTCCCACAGAGCCGGTCACGCCCACGACTTTCATTCCCAGGCGCTTCCGCTCTTCCCGGGCCAGCGTTCCAAGCGCCAACCGGGTATCCTCCACCACAATAGCAGGATAGTCCCCATCACAGTGGCTGCACAGCACCGCTGCCGCCCCCTTTTCCAGGGCCATGAGGATAAAATCATGCCCATCCCGCTCCCCTTGCAGGGCAACGAACAGCTGTCCCGGCTGGATCTTCCGGGAGTCGATATTGGCACCCAGGAAGCTGACCTGGGCATACTTCGGATCAATTTTTCCGCCGCACCAGAATGCGGCTTCCGCCAGGGATATCTTTCCCATACGATTTACCTCTTTTCCATCAGGCAGGCGGCAACTTCTTCCCGCTCATCCAGATGATGTTTCACACCGTTGATCTCCTGATAGGTCTCATGGCCCTTTCCAGCCAGTATAATTATATCATTTTTTTGGGCAATGTCCATAGCGTATCTGATTGCTTTTCGCCGATCTTCTATCACAACACAGTTTTCAGCCGTTTCCGGGATGCCCTTCAAAATGTCCTGGATGATCGTCTCCGGCTCTTCCGTCCGGGGATTGTCAGAGGTGATCACGGCGATATCCGCCAATTCCGCACCAATGCGCCCCATGATGGGCCGCTTGATGGGGTCACGGTCGCCGCCGCAGCCAAAGACCGTAATGATCCGCCCCTGGCAGAAATCCCGCACCGAACGCAGGACATTTTCCAGTCCGTCCGGGGTATGGGCATAGTCGATGAGCACCGTATAAGGCTTTCCCGGTGTGGGAACCACTTCCACCCGGCCCTTTACGCCCTGGGCGGTTTTCAACGCATTGGCCGCATCTGCCAGGGAAATGCCCAGTTGCAGGCAAATGCCCAGAACGGTCAGGGCATTGTACACGGTAAAACGCCCGGGAATGGGCAGCTCCACCCGCTGACGTTCCCCCTTGCAGCAGGCGGTAAAGGCAACACCATCGGCACGAAGCTGCACCTGCTCTGCGTTCAGGTCCCCCTGTCCGAGCACCGATGTGGTCAAATAGTCACAGGAAGCACGGGCGGTCATCCCATCAAAATAGCGGTCATCCCGGTTCAGCACGCCCTTGTCACAGCGACAAAACAGCTGCGCCTTGGTCTGGCAGTAATGGTCCATGGTCTTGTGGAAATCCAGATGATCCTCTGTCAAATTGGTAAACGCTGCCACATCAAAGTGGACACCGCCCACCCGGTCCAACGCAATGGCATGGGAAGACACCTCCATCACCACATGGGTGCATCCGGCATCCCGCATCCAAGCAAAAAGCCCTTGCAGTTCAAAACTCTCCGGGGTAGTGCGCTGGGTTGGGATCACTTCGTCACCAATGCGGTTTTCCATGGTGCCAATGAGGCCGACCTTCGCACCCAGAGTCTTTTCCAGCACCTGCTTCAAAAGCAGCGTTGCCGAGGTCTTGCCATTGGTGCCCGTGACACCGATGAGCTTCATGGATCTTGCCGGATATCCATAGAAATTGCAGCCCAGCAGCGCCAGCGCCAGCCGGTCAGACTCCACCAGAATATAGGGCACATCCACATCGGGCTTTTTCGCCGTCACCACCGCCACAGCCCCTTTTTCCAGGGCCATGGGGATAAAGCGGTTGCCATCGGAAGCAAAACCGCTGATGGCAACAAACAGGCTGCCCCGCTCCACCTTTCGGGAATCGTAGGCAATGTGGGTGATCTCCATTTCCAGGTCCGCATTGGTCTGCAACACGGCAATATCCGTAAGTAGCTGCTTTAGTTTCATGATTTACTCCTTTGCGCCCTAATCCGGGGCTTTTGTATCTGCAAATTCCAGCCGGATCGTAGTACCGACAGGAACTTCTGTTTTCGGTTCGATATCCTGTGCCGTGACCGTCACGGAAGCAGACACTTCCTGATTGCCGCTGACCAGAATGTATAATCCCAATTTTCCCGCAGCCAGGCTGGCCTGCTGCCGGTTCATACCGGAAAAATCCGGCACCCGTACCTGCTCCTGGGGTGCTTGCTCCCCCAAATAAACAATGATCTCGCTGCCCCCGGGAACCGATTGCCCCGCCTGGGGGATCTGGGCTGTGACGGTCTCCCCGTCACCGATGAATGTGGCGGTCAAGGTCGTTCCCTTTAGCTGCTTTGTGACTTCACTGGCGGTCAGTCCGGCGTAATCTTCCAGTATGACCGTCCGGCCCGCCGCTTCCTCATCCGAGAAATGCTGCTCCACCCCCAGATACGGCAGAATATCCGCCATCACCGCACCCACTGTGGGTGCTGCCATGACACCGCCGGAAATGTAGGTGCCCGTGGCTCTGGACGGGGTGTCCAACGCTACCAATACAATATACTGCGGATCGTCCATGGGCGCAATCCCCACAAATGATACGATTTTATCCAGTGTCGTGTTTCCGTTCTCGTCTAAAATGTCTATTTTTTCACTGGTTCCGGTCTTCCCGCCAATGGAAAATCCCGCAACGGCGGCATTTTTTGCCGTTCCCGTGGTGACAACGGACTCCAAAAGGGTACACATGGTCTTGGAGGTCTCCTGGCTGATGGCCTGCCGCAGCACCGTCGGCTCCTGCAACAGTACCGTCTCTCCGTTGGCATCCAATACCTCGGAGACGATGTACGGCTCCATCAAATTTCCGCCATTGACCACAGCGGCAATGGCTCGGACCAGCTGCAACGGTGTCAGCTTGAAGGTCTGTCCGAAGGAGCCGGAGGTTAGAGAGGCCGTTCCCCATTTGTTTGTATTTGTGATCAGCTCTTTGGAAAAGAACACGCCCTTGCTCTCCCCCGAAAGATCCACACCGGTTTTTTCCAAAATTCCGAACCGGCTGATATAATCGTAAAACCGCTCCCCTCCCAACTTCAAAGCGATATGGGCAAAGGCAATGTTGCAGGAATTTTGCAAGGCCTGGGCCGTGGTCTCGGAACCGTGACCGGTGGAGCGCCAGCAGTGCAATAACTGAGAACGCCCGGGAATTTTCTCCGAACCGGAGCAATGAAATCCGGTATTCAGATCGATAGCACCGCTGTCCAGTGCCGCCGCCATGGTCAGCACCTTAAAAGTGGAACCCGGCTCATAGCCGTCAGAAATACAGCGGTTGCGCCACTGCTTCAGCCTGGCGGCACTCACCGCCGTCTGGTAGGCTTTCTTAGCTGTTTCAAATGCTTCCGAGCCCTCGGGCAGTGTCAGATATGCCTTTCTCAGCATTTCCGTCTCCGCCAATGCGGTCTCATCATATATTTCCAAATAATTGTTGGGATCATAGCTTCCCAAAGTCGCCATCGCCAGGATCTTCCCAGTCTTGACCTCCATCACCAGACCAAATGCCCCATTTTGCACATCGTAGCGGTCGATCGCCGCCTGCATTTGCTTTTCCAAACACGATTGCACCGTGGCATCCAAGGTTAGAACCACACTGCACCCCGGGATGGACTGGACATATTTTTCATAGGAATAGGGCATATCCATTTCGTTGTTGCCCTTCGTGGTGATGACCTTTCCCGCTGTTCCTTCCAAATAGGAATTATAAGCCGCTTCGATCCCTTCGGAACCGGTGTTGGATGCGTTGGTGAACCCGATGACCTGCGCTGCCAAGGTGCCATAGGGGTAGCTTCTTGTGGAGCTTGGCTCCAGATGGATGCCCGATATCCCCTGTTCATTGATGAACGAGCGCACCTGCGCCGCCACATCTTCTTCAACCCCGGCGGCGATCTGTTGATAGCGCTTGGTCAGATCCGACCCTTTTTTTCGGACCGTTTCTTCCTCCACACCCAAGATCTCATGCAGTTTTTCTGCGATGAGCTCCAGATCCGCCTTAGACTGCTTCAGCTCATGGGGATCCAAATAGATATTTTCTACCGTCCGGGAAATGGCCAGAATGTTCATATTCCGGTCGTAGATGGTGCCCCGATCAGCCGTCACCACCGTGGTGCGAGTCTGATTGCGCAGAGCTAAATTGGAATAATACTCATAATTCGTGATCATCAGGCTGTACAGCCGCAGGCCCACCGGCAAAAAAGCGATGATGCCCAAAACTGCCATCACCGCCAATATCCTGCGGTGCTGCCCCGAATCCGCCCGAATACGCTCATCGTTCTTTCGTTTCTTCCTCGCCATATCGCACCGGCCTTTCTGATGGAAAATGCGTCCAATGGGCAGCAAGGGAAAACCCTGCCGCCCATTGCTTTACACTTTCATCCTATTGACCGGGACGGTAGCTTATGCAAACAACCCCTTCAAAAACAGCATGACCGTTTCCCATACCGTTGGCTGTTTTTCCGCCACAGGCAACTGCACCTGTATGGTAATATGCGCAGCCTGTTCTGCCGGGATCATACCAAGGCTGTCAGCGATCTTCTGGATCTCAGCTTCATCAAAGCTGTCTGCGTATGTCTTGCTCAACGTCTCGTTTTCCTGCTGCAACGACTGAACATAGCGCTGAACCTGTGCAGTTTCTTCCTTTGCATAAAGAAACTGCACCGCACCGACAGTCAAGGCCATCAGCAGCACCACCGACAGCACCAAACAGCACACCATATTCACATCCACTGTGCGCAGCTGCTTTTTCTGCTTGGGCATGGTCGGCAGCTGGGTATTGGACTTTTTTGTGTGCACATATTCCGGCTTGCAGGCAATATTACCGGATACATAATAATTGATATAACGGACTTCCGGCTGCTTTGCCATGAAGATCCCTCCAATTTATAATTTCTCGCAGATACGAAGCTTGGCGCTCCTGGCTCTGGGATTGCGCTCCAGCTCTTCCTCGCCGGAGACGATGGGCTTTCGAGTCAAAACCTTTACCTGCGGCTTTCTGCCACAGACACATACCGGGAAATTCGGTGGGCAAATGCAGCCCTTTGCCGCATCGTTCATGCCGTTTTTCACGATCCGATCTTCCAGAGAATGGAAGGTGATGATGGCAAGCCGTCCGCCTTGATTCAGCTTTGGGATCGCCGCTTCCATCACTTTCCGCACCGCACCCAACTCGTCATTGACGGCAATACGGATGGCCTGGAAGCTGCGCTTTGCCGGGTGCTGCTTTTCCCGCAGGGCACTGGCCGGCATGGCAGAGCGGATAATGTCCACCAGCTCCAGGGTAGTCTCGATAGGCTTTTCTTCCCGCTTGCGGCAGATGGCGGCGCCGATCTGGGGCGCATAGCGCTCCTCGCCATAGTCAAAGAGGATCCGCCGCAGCTCCTCGTAAGACCAGGTATTGACCACCGTTTCGGCGGTCAGAATGTCGTCGTTGTTCATGCGCATATCCAGCGGCGCATCCACCATGTAGGAAAAGCCCCGCTGTCCGTCATCCAATTGGGGGGACGAAACGCCCAGATCCAGCAAAATGCCGTCCACACCGTCAATGCCCAGCTCATCCAGAACATGGGCAATTTCACAGAAGTTGGAGTGGACCAGCGTCACCCGGTCACCGTAAGGTGCCAGCCGCTCCCCCGCCGCTTTCAGTGCGATGGGGTCACGGTCGATCCCGACGAGCCGCCCCGTGGTCAGCCGGGCGGCGATTTGGGAAGAATGTCCGGCGCCGCCCAGAGTGCCATCCACATAAATCCCATCCGGGCGGATATTCAGTCCGTCAATACATTCGTCCAGCAGGACGGAAACATGATGAAATTCACTCATAGCCCAATTGCCTCCAATGATGCCAGCAGTTTTTCCGGGGTAAGATTTTCATTTTCAAAGGCTTCAAATTCTCTGGTATCCCAGATCTCCGCCTGTCCGGCCCGGCCCACGATCATGACTTCTTTGCCGATACCGGCGTAGCTCAGCAGGAAGGGCGAAAGGCCAAACCGGAACTGCTTATCCGGCTCGCACTCCACCGCATTCATAAAGATCAGGCTGGTGGCAGCTCCCCTCTGAGAAATGGGCAACGTGTTATAATTATCGCTCAATGTCTGCCAGTCGGAAGCAGTATAGATGGTCAAACACCGA
>CAZGTR010000077.1:0-6216 GCA_964528715.1 uncultured Oscillospiraceae bacterium
GCCGAATCCCCTGTTTTCTGCTTCTGAAAACAGGGGTTCTTTGACAAACTGAAAATGGGCGTGTCTTACGACACGCCCATTTCGTTTACTGTTTTTGCAACGCTCTGCGTTTGCCTGCGAGCCAGGCTTTTTCCGTGATGTACTTCGCCAGGAAGGCAATGGCAACGCCCATGACCAGGGCCGCCAGCACATCGGTGGGATAGTGGACATACAGGTACAGCCGGGAGAAGGCAATGAGGCTTGCCAGAACCAGCGCCGGAATGCCCAGCTTCTTATTGTACAGGGTCAGCACCACCGCTCCCTCAAAAGAGGCCAAGGTATGCCCTGAGGGGAAGGAATAATCCGTCGGTGCTGCGATGAGCAGCTGGATGGTCTTGCCGAAATGCTTCAGCTGATAGTCATACGGCCGGATCCGGGCCACCAGCGGCTTCATGGTCACATTGCAGATCAGCAGTCCCAATACCAGCGCAACACCCATAGCCGCACCGGTCTTCCGGTATTTCCGGGTACACAGCAGCACCAGCGCCAGGACGATCCAAAAAATGCCAGCGTCGCCCAGCAGCGTAACGATGGGCATAAGCGTATCCAGCACCGCACAGCGCAGATGTTCTGCGATCCACTCCAAAATAGGCAGGTCAAAATGCTCTGCCAGATAGGACAGTAGCGTTTCCATTTAACTTTCCTCCGTTCCAAACAGGGCTGTTAGCTCCATGGGCTCCAATGTACCGGACAAGCTCACATCCCCCATGGTATCGAACATCACGGTCAAGACTTTTTTGCCGTCCTCGTCCAGAGTTTGCACTGCCCAGCCCTTGAACACCTGCCCCTCAGGCACAGTGAGCGTGGGCAATGTCAGCTTTTTGGCATCCGCATCCACAAATGCGCTGCTGATCATCTCCTCGCCATTGCGGAACGTCAGCCGCACCTGGGTCTTTTGCTGCTGGATATCCACATTGGTCATCTGGGTGACGGTAAAGTCACCGGCGCTGTTCTTCTCGATGATCAGCGTATTGTGCATAGGGAATTCCTTGATAGAGCCATTGCCCCGCTTGACCTCCAGGGCCATTTCCACCATGATGGAGTAGCAGTCTTCGGAATACTGGTAGAAGGAAGTAAAGCTTGGCTCCGTGAACGTGTACGAGGAGAAGGACTGCACCCAGCTGGTCTCACCGGAGGAGATGGTCTTATAGGCCTCGCCGCCTTTCTCGAACCATTTTGCGACCTCCGCCCGGTCTGCCTTACGGATCATAAATTTGCCATAGGCTTCCATGGCATTTTGCGCCAAGGTTTTTTGCGCTTCAGTGGGCTCCATCGCCACCACCTGCTGCGTATAGGTAGCGGTTTCGGCGTCAACGGTCAGCGTTGCCACCGTCCCATCCGCATTTTTCACTTCCACGTTCGGCTGGCATAGCAGGCCCTGCACCTTCAGCAGTTCCTTACTGTAACCTTTCAGTTCGCCGGACAGATACGTGTCCGCCACAGTGTTCGTCTTCTGTATCACATAACCATCATCCAGAGAAACACCATTGATGTATACCGTCTGACCTGGGAATTTTTCCACCTGCACAGACTCCTGCCGGGCGTAGAACAGCTCCAGGCTCCCCAGCTCCCAGTTGGCGATCTCCAGCTGGGAATCGCTGCCGCCGGTGAGGGTAAAGGTGGCGATCTTCTCGTCTCCCACTTTGACGATGAATTTTTTATCGCCGGACAGACCGGCAGAAGTTTCCAGGCATTGCAGTTCCTGCTGTCCCACTTTTGCTTCCATATAAGCTGCGAATTCATCCGCCCCCTCGAAAAGGGTATCCGTTTCCCCGGCCTTTTCGTAAAGGGTCTTCCAGTCCCGGCCCTGGAACAGCTGCTGGAACACCTGGTCCCGGGCATAATTGGGCTGAGAAGCCTCATATTCCGTCAGCCATGCCTTCAGCGGCTCCAGGACCGCAAACAATGCCACGAAGAAAGCCAGAATAAATACTGCATAAATGCTGTAAAAAACGATTTTCCCCGTATTTTTTCTCTTATCCTTTTCCGATTTCTCCGGTGCGATGGCTTGTGCGCCCGCTGTGAATTTTCCTTTATACATGCACTGCCTCACTTTCCGGGCCGCACCATGAAGAAGGTGGGCATCCGCCGAGGCACTTCCTGTAGCAGGGAGTAGTTATTGATCATACAGATCTCCCCCGCCGCACCGTAGCGCCCAAAGGTATCCTTATAGAGCATGACGGTGGAAGAGCCGCCATCCAGATTGCAGGCGTTCACTGCGCCATACTCCGTCATGATGTCGATGATATCGCCATAATCTGCACCCAGAGAGCCAGCTTGGCGACCGTCGATACATACAAAGATCACCGTTCCGTCCGCCCGCTGACCGATTGCAGTCCGGGGATTCCAGCCGGAATTGGCGTTATATGCCTCCTCATTGATGTTGCCATCCATGATCAGCACCGGGCCGAAGCAGCAGCCGTCCCGAATCTTCAGCTCCTGGGCCTTTTCAGCGGTCATGGTTTTAGCCACGACCAGAATATTGTCCTCAGTGAATCCAACAAAGCCCTCCTGTGGAGCCTTGCCGCTGGTCCAGCGAACGCTGCCTTGCGCAATCACCAGTCCTTCCGGAACGCTGCCCACCTCTGAAGTAGCCTTGCCGTTGTCATAGAATGCGCCGGCATTGATGGCGGCGATGGCACCTTCCTTGACGATCTGGTTTGTGATCCGCTCGCCGGGAATGCTCATGCTGAAATTATCCGAAGATACCGCCATGTAAACAGACGACGGATCCCGAATCAGCATGACATAAGCATTATAGCTGTCACCGGAGACCGTCTCAATGCGGATACCATCGGGATAATCCGCCCATTCGGAGTCCACTGTACCGTCATTTGGCCGGATGACCACCTGATCGGACACGGACACATCTCCCGGCAGTGTGGCATTTACCCCCGCCTGGATCTGCTCCACCGTCTCTTTACCGATGAAGATCGCCGGGCACCACTTCATACCGCTGGATTCCAGCATGGTCATGGTGAGGATATCCCGAGCTGCCTCCGACGGCCCGTTGAACACGGTATTGAGGATCACGCACAGGCCGATAAATACCAGCACCACCGTGGTCAGGATCACCAGCAGCGCCCGCAGGGCATAGCGGCCCAACCGCCGGGCTATCACATTGTTTTTGGTATTTTGCTTTGCTTGGTTCATACTTCTTTCGAGTCCTTCCGTTCCGATGCAAACACCCAGCGCTGCTGGATGATAAAATTAAAGATAAACAGCGCCACCATCACACAGGCATAGATCACGCCCCGCAGAAGCACCTGCTCTTGACCAATGTGCAGCAGCAGATACACGCCATACGTCAGCCCCAGCTGGGCCAGCGCCACCGGAATCGCCAGATAGAAATACCGCAGCAGCGCCTTTCCGGTATCCTGGCTGCTGCAAAATACCAGCCGCTGGTTCATCCGGAAATTCAGCAGCGACGAAACGATCCGGGCAGTCAAAAATGGAACCAGCGTTAGGAGGAAGCCGCCCAAGCGCTCCTGCACAAGTGCCGTCACGCCCACAAACAGTACCTCATCCACCACAGACGCCACAAAAGAACTGGCTATGAATTTCACAAAGTGGGCCAGGATCAGCTTATAGATTCGCCAGGAATCCCGCACCGCCCGGAAATGGGAGCTCTTATTCTCCTCGATGTACACGGTGCGGATCTTCCGCTGGATAAAGGGAATGTGATATTCCTTCATAGCCAGCAGCATATTGGTCTCGTATTCGAACCGATCTCCAGAAATCTCACACATCCGGGGCAGATACTGCCGGGGGATGGCCCGCAGACCCGTCTGCGTATCGGAAATGGTCATACCCACAAAGACCTTGAACACCAGGGATGTGGTGTGGTTTCCGAACCGGCTGCGGTGAGGCACCTCCGGCCCAGAAAAATCCCGGACGCCCAGAACGATCTTACCGCTTTCCATCATCTGCCGGGCGCAGGCGTATGTATCCTCACAATGATGCTGTCCGTCCCCATCCACAGTGACCACGCCCACATCCTCCGGGCAATTTTCCAAGAACCAGCGGAACGCCGTTTTCAGCGCCGCACCCTTTCCCAAATTCTTCTCATGGTGCAGCAGCACCACCTCCGGGTGTACCGCCGCTTCTTCAAAATAATGCAGATTTTCTTTCTTACTGCCGTCGTTGACCAGAATGATCCGGGCAAATCCCTGCCCCAGCAGATCGCTGATGGTATGCAGCAGCTTTTCATCCGGATCCAGAGAGGGCAGCACAACACTTACCCCACCAATGGTATTCATATCTCAGCACCTCCTTCATACTTCTTCCAGTAGAGTGCATTATAGCACAATCTATCGGATAATGCAAAAACAAAGCGTTAACGAAATAGCTACAAAACAGATACATTCCATTTTATCCAAAAGACTCCGGCTTTTCAGCCGGAGTCCTCTATGCACTTACGCTTCCTCAAACAGCCGGATCAAGTGGCGACCGACCTTTTCAGAAAAGGACAGTGCCTCATAGCGCAACTCCAAGGGCATTTTCTTGAAGAATTTGAAGATCTCATAGGTCAGATCTCCTTGATAGTCCTTGCGTTTGAGCGCCTCCATTACCTTGTCCCAATGGATATCCCCAAGGTAGGGCATGGTATGCCGGTCCGCAATATCATCCGTATCTTGGATATGGAGCACCTTCACCAGCGAACCATCCAAGGCGTCGATGAAGTCCTCGGGCTGGTAGCCGGTGAGGAGGCAGTGACCAACGTCCACACAGATCACGAACCAGGGAGAAGCCAATTCCCGAACCATTCTCATCAGCTCCTCCGGGCGGCCCAGTCGACTGCACCGCTGCTTCGTCTCATTGTAATAAAACAGATTTTCCACTGCGATCTGGATCCCATACTTCTGGCAATGCGGGATGAAACTGCGATAAAATTCCAGATTATACGTATGTAGATCCACATCCTCCGGCACAACAACAGCATGAATCACCGTATACTTTGCACCCAGGATAGCGGAAGCCTCTATGGCTCGAACAGTCTCTAAATATTCGATACTGCTTTCATCCACGGCGCAGCTATAATGAAAGTTAAAGGGTGCATGTGTCTGTCGGCATTGTACCCCTGCGTCATCCATGGCAGCACGCAAATTTTTCGCATACTCCAGATAGTCATCCCGGCGTAGCCAGTTATTGTCCTTCATATCATAGAAGCCATAATCGATGGCATCAAAGCCGGTCTCCTTTGCGACTGCAAAGCCACCCAGATCGCCGTAAGTTGCCCGGAGCAAATTATAATCCATTGCAAGTTTCATATCCATACCTCCTGCAAAATCATTACCAGTATACACGCATAGCAGCAAAAAAGCAAGCACTCACCGTTAATCAGAAGAACATCAAAATACCGCTGATGATCATGCCAATATAAATGACCCGCTTCAACGCCTTGCCATCCAGCTTGTCGAATACCTTACCGCCGATCCAATCCCCCACCAGACACCCCAGAACACCGATCCCAGCATAAAGGAGGACCTGTTTGGTGATGATACCGCTGACAATGCGGTTCACGGTGGCAAAAATATTGGTAAAACAGAAGTAAAACTGCACAGTGGCAAAATAAACAAGATTATCGTCCAGTGCATTGGTCAGATACAGCACCGCAGGTGGGCCACCGGTAGAGAATAACCCACCTAAAATGCCGCCCAAAGAACCAGCGATCACGCCATTTCCGATGGTAGGACGAATTTTCACTTTCTGATTAAAGAAGATGAAATACAAACTCATGAGGATCAGAACGCCGCCCAGGAGCATTTTAAAAACATCCGCCGATACCAGCGTTGCACACCGCACCGCAACGGTGATGGTCACAAGGGCTGCTGCGATCATTGGGATTGCCGTTTTAAATGCAATTTTATGACGGTAACACACTGTATTATACGTGGTTGTGACACAAGAAAACAGACTGGAAATGGCAGCTGCAGCCGTATGACTGGGCAGGATATGGGGAAGGAAGATCATGGCGAAGATCCCAAGGCCGAAGCCGCTGACCCGTTGGACAAAGGCTGCACCTGTACCGATCAACAGCAATAAGCGAAATTCCACGTGCGTACCCTCGAAAAGAATAATAAAAAAAGATCTCGGTCTATTGACCGAGATCTTGGCTCCCCTTGTTGGACTTGAACCAACGACCTGCGGATTAACAGTCCGTCGCTCTACCGACTG
>CAZGTR010000078.1:0-6081 GCA_964528715.1 uncultured Oscillospiraceae bacterium
ACCATGGCTCGGCGTTGCGGCCGGGTCAGAGAATTGGCCTGCATGGTCGGGTCGATCTTCAGCCGCCGCAGCACCACCGGGATCATGCTTCTGGGCAGCAGATCCGTCAAAGCGTTTTCCATGGAGCGGTTCTGGTACATTTCCAGATCCCGCAGGATCCGGGCATCCAGTTTGCTGTCCTCCAGGGCAGGCTTTAGGTCCAAGATCAGCCGGCACTTCCCCTTCAAATGGGCGCTGGCCGACAGCACCGTGGGGCCGGAAACGCCAAAATGGGTAAAGAGCATTTCCCCAAAGTCCTTAAACAGGACTTTCCCCTTTTCGTTCACCAGCTTCACCGCCACATTGCGCAGGCTCAAGCCCTGCATATCCGGGCAGTCCTGTCCTGCAATTTCCAGCGGCACCAGACTTCCCTCCGGTGCAACTATGGTATGTCCCAGTTTTTCCGCCATGGCATAGCCATCTCCGGTGGAGCCGGTGGTGGGATAGCTGACACCGCCGGTGGCCAATATCACCTGCCTTGCTTCAAAAAAGCCCCCTTCGGTGCGCACACCGGACACGGCACCGTCCTGCACCAATATCTCCCGGACTCGCTCCGTGCGAAGGGCCACATGATACCGGCGCATTTCCCCTTTCAGGGCATCCAACACGGAATAGGACTTGTCGGACACCGGAAATACCCGGTTGCCCCGCTCCGTTTTCAGAGGGCATCCGGCCTTTTCGAAAAAGTCCATGGCAGCGCTGGGCGGGAACGATGCCAATGCGCTGAACAGGAACCGCCCGTTTCGGGGGATATTTTTCATCACTTCCTGCTCGTCGCAGTCATTGGTCACATTGCAGCGGCCTTTGCCGGTGATGAGCAATTTTTTTCCCAGACGGTCATTTCGCTCCAAAAGCAGCACTTTTGCGCCGTTTTTTCCGGCGGTAATGGCAGCAAACATCCCCGCCGGACCGCCGCCGATGACGATCACATCATAGCTCATGGTTTTTATCCTGCTTTTCGTAAATATGGTATTCCTCCCACAGTCCCTCCAACTCCCGGAAGGTCTGGGAAAGCTCCTGCTCCTTCTTTGCAGCAATGGCAACGATCAGGGCATTGACCACGCTCATGGGTGCCACCAGAGAGTCCACCAGCGACACCATGCCGCTCCTGGCGGCAAGCACATAGTCACTGCTCTCTCCCAGCGGGGACAGCTTGCTGTCCGTGATGCCGATGACGGTCGCACCGGTGCTGCGGCAATACTGAGCCGCCTTCGCCGTGGTGGCAGAATACCGTGGAAAACTGAACGCAATGACTGCGTCCCGGCTGTTCATACCCACGATCTGCTCGAACATCTCGCTGGCACCGGAGGCGGTGACGATGTGGACATTCTGGAACATATAGTTCAGGTAATACCCCAAAAAATTTGCCAACGGTGCCGCCGAACGGACACCCAGAATATACACCCGCTGGGCATCCAGCACCGCCCGGACTGCCGCATCAAAGGCCGCCCGGTCCACAGTTTCCCCGGTTTGGCGCAGCTTCTCCGTGTCCGTCTGCAAGACCATAGAAAGCACGTCTTGATTTCCCAGGCGATCATTGGTCACTTCGATACGCTGTACCGAAGTCAGCCGATTGACTACCATCTCCTGCATGGCCTTTTGCATACTGGGGTAGCCGTCATATCCCAGCTCCACCGCAAAACGCACCACGGTAGACTCCGACACGCCCACATTCTTTCCCAGTCGACTGGCGGTCATGAACGCCGCTTTATCGTACGACTCCAGAATGTACTGAGCGATACGCCGCTGGCCCTTGGAAAAGCTGCTCATTTTTGCTTGCAGATCTGAAAGAACATCATTTCGCATATTGCTCACGCTCCCTTTTTTCTCATCTTTTCACGATTATCATACCAGATACATTTAAATTTTGCAAGTGTTGCACTGGAAATATTGCAAAAAGCGGGGCTCATTCCAGCCCCGCCAATTCTTCTTTTGTTAAATTCCGCCATTTCCCCAAAGGCAGGTCTCCAAGCTGGAGGCTTCCTTCCGAAATGCGCCGCAAGCGCACCACCTGCATTCCCGCTGCGTCACACATCCGGCGCACCTGCCGATTTCGCCCCTCATGGATGGTCACAAGGATCTTTGCCCGCTGTCCATCGCTTTTCAGCAGCTTTACCTGTGGCACCTTGATCCGGTAGCCATCCAGCTCGATAGGCCGGCGCAGCAACGCCAGCGCTGCTTCATGATAGCCCCGCACCGTCACCTGGTAGGTCTTGTTCACCTCGTGCTTCGGGTGCATCAATCGGTTGGCAAATTCCCCGTCATTGGTCAATATCAGCAAGCCCTCCGAGTCCATGTCCAGTCGGCCTACCGGGTACACCCGTGCTCCGCAATCCGCCACCAGCTGGGCCACATTTTCCCGGCCCTTTTCATCCGACAGCGTCGTTACATATCCCCGGGGTTTATTGAGCATGATGTACACATTGTCCTTGAGATCTGGGATCGGAGCTCCATCCACACAGATCTCATCCACATCCGGGTCGGCGCTGTCCCCCAGCGCCGCTGTTTTCCCATTGACCTGCACCCGTCCGGCGGCGATCCATTCCTCCGCCTTCCGCCGGGAGGCCAGCCCCCGGGCGGAAAGGATCTTTTGAAGTCTGTCTTTCATTGCTTTTCTCCAAACCAGCCACTCCAAAAATGGCATTTTTTCTCTGCTTGTTTCTGTTCCACTGTCTCGCCATAGACAAGTCGCACTTTTCCCGCCACCTGGTCGCCAATGCAAATATAGGCATAGCCCGCTGTCTTGCCCTTGACCACCGGCGCATAGGCAAATCCCGGCGCTGACAAAATGATCTCCGGCTTTTCCCCCTGTGCCAGCGGGAAGGAAAAGCTTTCTGCCGCAATGACAGAGGTACTCTCACATTCCCCGCCGAACACGGTCGCTTCCCCCAACACTGTACCACCATAGATGATCTGCTTCACACTGTATTGCGCAAAGCCATTTTCCAAAAGCGTCTCGTGATCTGCCCAATCGTTGCCATCGTTGATGGTCACGCAGATGAGCCGCCGCCCATCCCGGGTAGCACTGGACACCAGCAAACGTCCTGCCTGCTTCGTAAAGCCCGTTTTGACCCCGTCCGCACCATCCACTCGCCACAGAAGCTTATTGTGATTTTGCAGACTTCTTTCTCCAACTTTGACATTTTTCGTGGAGACCGTCTGGTAAAAGATGGGGTTTTCCATGGCATAGGCCGCCAGGGCCGCCAGATCCCGGGCGGTGGAGTAATGGCCCGGGCTGTCCAGCCCATGGGGATTTTCAAAACGGGTCCCGGTCAGCCCCAATTGTCGAGCCTGATCGTTCATCATCCCGGCAAAGCCCTCTACCGTTCCAGCGCAGTAGATGGCAAGAGCCACTGCTGCATCGTTGCCGGAATGGAGCATTAAACCGTACAGCAGCTCCTGCACGGTCAGCACTTCCCCCTCCTGCAAATACATGGATGAGCCCTCAATGCCCACCGCTTCTTTGGGAATGCGCATCCGGTCCAGCACATTGCAATGCTCACACACCACCAGCGCCGTCATGATCTTCGTGGTGCTGGCAATGAGACTGCGGCTATCCGCATCCTTTTCATACAGCACCCGCCCGGTCTGGGCATCCAGCAAAATGGCCTTATGGGCCGATACTGCCCGGCACGGCACTGTTAAAAGCAGGACGGCAGCCGCAACAGCCGCCGTCCCGGCAAAAAATCGTTTCATTTTCCTCACCCGGGAACAGCTTTCCCCGGGAAGAAAAAATTATGCTTCGTTCTTTTTGGTGTGATCGTCGATGAATGCGGCGATCTTATCCAGGGTATCTGGGATCATTTCCACGATCCGGTCTGCCGTGGTATTGGCAGGAGCCGCCACCGGGAGCATTCGGACGCTGCCATCCTTAATGACCAGAAACGCCACCGGAATGACCTTGACTCCGCCGCCGGCACCGCCGCCAAAGGGATCACCGGTCTTGCCCTGACCGTTTGCCAGATCGCTGCCACCGCCGCCAAAGCCAACGCTGACCTTGGATACCGGGATGATGGTCACGCCACCTGCCGTAATGGGCTCACCGATCACGGAATTCACATCCACCATTTCACGGATCTTGCCAATGGTATTTTCCAGCATTTCAGGAATGTTTTTGCTCATTTTACCGCACCGCCTTTTTTCTTGTCATTGTATTTCAGATATTCCCGCAGGGCCCGCATCCCATAGGGCACCGCCAGAGACAGGATCCGCCAGATCGTCAGTGTCAAGTCCATCCGGAGGAAGATCGTCGTCTCCTCCCCCCAAAAATCGCAATCTACATCGATCTGCCTTTTTTTGATCACGAACAGCCTTTCCAACTGGGGCAGGATATTCCCCACCGCCGCCCAGGCTCTGCCATAATTCACCGCCAGATCACAAGGGTCGTCCCCTGCCATGGTCAGCTTCATTTCCAATCTGCTCACCCGCAGTTTCCGCCGCAGATCTGAGAGAAATTTCTTTGCCAGCTGCAACAGCGGCAGAAAATCCTTCAAGCTGCCGCCCTGTTTCTGTTCTGTTGTTTTTCCGGACTTTTTTGGAGCAGATATCTTGTTTTCTTTTGGCTTTTCTACCTGTTTTTTAGTTTTTCCCATTCGCGGGTACAGACGAAAACGCACCGGACCGATGAGTAGCCAGGCTCCAAAGCCGTCCACATCATACCGGCACCGGATGCCCAAAGGCAACCAAGCCAGCCCCAACAGGATCAGCCCGGCGATCAACCAGCCCATCAGGCTTCCTCCGGAGCAGGCTCCTGGATCTGGGTCTGCTCCACCACTTCCACAGGCTCCCCAATGTTGACCTTTTCAATGGGCGGCAGTTCGTCCAGAGAGGAAATGCCGAAGGTCTTCAGGAAGTCCGTGGTGGTCTTGTACTGAATGGGGCGGCCGGGAACATTGAGCCGTCCGGCTTCCTCGATGAGTTTTTTGTTCAGCAGCGCCGAGATGGAATAGGAGCTGTCTACCCCACGGATCTGCTCCACCATAGCTTTGGTCGCCGGCTGATAGTAGGCAACGATGGTCAGCGCTTCCAGCTGGGAAGCGGAGAGCTTCGGGGGCTTGCGGGTCTCCAGCGCCTTGGTGACGAAGTCTGCCATTTCCCCGGAGGACACCATCTGGTAGCCCTTTTCCAGCTTCAAAATGCGAATGCCCCGGCGTTCAAAAGAAAATTCGTCCATCAGCTTGTCCGCTGCGGCAGCCACTTCCCGCTCATCCGTTTCCAGCGCCATAGCCAGCCGGAACAGCTCCACCCGCTCACCGGCAGCGAAAAGGATAGCCTCAATGGCCCGCTGCAATTGTGTTTCTTCCATTAAGTCTCCTCCTTTTGTCCCTGGGGCTCACGGTCCATCAGCCGCACATCCGGGTTCTCGCCGTTCACATCGCCTTCCAATGTGACGGTATTGTTCTTACACATATCCAAAATGGAAATAAAGGTCGCCACGATCTCCGACCGGGAGCGATTTCCTTTGAACAGGTTTTTCAGCTTTTCCACGCCCCGCAGCAGCAAAAGCCGCAGCAATTCTCCGGTCTTGCGGGACACGGGATAGGGCTCCTTGCCCACGATGCCTTTAAAGTTCACCGTTGGCGGTGGCAGCCGCTGCTGGCTGCGCTCTGCGATGGTATCCAGCGCCCGGAGCAGATCGCTCACATCGTGCTGATACCGGTAGCCCTGGGCCCGGCGCAACGGTTCCGGCTCTTTGGTGAACAGGCACCGACCGATCTCGTTCCGGGGTTCCAGCCAGGTAACGGCAGTGCGGATCTGCTCGATGGCCTCCTGACGTTGCCGTTCCAACAAGGACTGGCGCAGCTGATCCAGCTCACTTTCCGCTTCTGCCTGCTCGGCGGCGGAGAGGAGCATTTTAGTTTTAATGAGCATGAGATGAGATGCCATGGTGATAAATTCACTGGCGATCTCCATATCCAGCCGCTTCATTTCCTCCAGATATGCCGTATACTGCTCCAAAATGGCGGTGATGGACACATCCTGTATTTCAATTTTATTCTTGCTCAAAAGCAGAAAAATAACATCCAGCGGGCCTTCAAAATC